>NZ_JAUORL010000033.1:0-52648 GCF_030548015.1 Shewanella sp. 4_MG-2023 | reverse complement strand
CCCATGCTAGTGCGTGGTTTGCCGTGTCAGTGGATGCGCATTATAGGCAGATTCTGAATTGGTGCAAGGGCTTTTTAAAAGTTTTTCGCATTATTTGCGATCTTTTTTATTAATCACACGTTACCCAGATTTTACCCCCAGTGTTATCCACAAAAACACTTGAGGCGACTGTTTTTTATACTATTTATTAGGTACAAAAAAGGCAGCTAAAAATAGCTGCCTTTTAAATTATTAAATATTGCGGTGTTTTAGGTCAGTTTACCGTGACACTGCTTGTACTTCTTACCTGAGCCACATGGACAAGGGTCATTACGGCCAACTTTCTCACCGTCTCTAATCACAGTTCTTGGCGTTGCTGCTTCAGCTTCTTTATTCTCTGTTAGCGATTCTGATGCTGCATGCTGGTATTCGCGTTGGATCTTGGCTTCTTCGTCACGACGACGCTGCTCCATATCATCAACATCTGATTGTGCTTGAACCTGTACCTTAGAGAGTACACTGATGACATCGTGTTTTAGTGACTCCAACATTTGTTGGAATAACTCAAATGATTCACGTTTATACTCTTGCTTTGGATTCTTTTGTGCGTAACCACGTAAATGAATACCTTGTCGCAAGTGATCCATTGCTGCTAAATGCTCTTTCCACAGACCATCTAATGTTTGTAGCATGACTGCTTTTTCGAACTGACGTAGCACTTGCTCACCAACCATCTGCTCTTTAGCTTTATATGCTTCGCTCCAGCTTGATACAATACGCTCACGTAAAGTTTCTTCGTGAAGGTCATCTTCTGTATCTAACCATTGTTGAATGGTTAGTTGAAGACCAAACTCTTGGGCAAGACGCTGCTCTAGACCTGGTACGTCCCACAACTCTTCTACAGACTGCTGTGGAATATATTGATCAATCACACCACTAACGACATCTTGTTCAATATTTGAAATGGTGTCTTCAATGCTTTCTGCGTCCATTAACTCATTGCGCTGAGAATAAACAACTTGGCGTTGATCGTTAGCGACATCATCATATTCAAGTAATTGCTTACGAATATCGAAGTTACGCGCTTCTACTTTACGTTGCGCATTTTCAATTGCACGAGATACCCAAGGATGTTCGATGGCTTCGCCTTCTTCCATACCCAGTTTTTTCATCATGCCAGATACTTTTTCAGATGCGAAGATACGCATTAAGCTATCTTCCATTGAAAGATAAAAGCGCGATGAACCCGCATCACCTTGACGGCCTGCACGACCACGAAGCTGATTATCGATACGACGTGACTCGTGACGCTCGGTGCCTAAAATGTGTAAACCACCCGAAGCAATAACTGCATCATGACGAACTTGCCATTCTGCTTTAATGCGAGCGATTTGATCTTCAGTTGGATCCTTTAATGCATCAACTTCAACTTTCCAGTTGCCACCTAACACGATATCGGTACCACGACCGGCCATGTTAGTTGCGATAGTCACTACTCCAGCGCTACCTGCTTGAGCAACAATGTCTGCTTCTTTTTCATGGAACTTGGCGTTCAATACTGAATGTGGGATCTTAGCTTGCTTTAATAAGGTCGCTAATAATTCTGATTGCTCGATTGATACCGTACCCACAAGCACAGGCTGACCACGTTCGCGACAACCTTTAATGTCTTCAATGATGGCATTGTATTTTTCTGTTGCTGTAAGATAAACCAAATCAGGCATATCATTACGTACCATTGGCTTATTAGTTGGTACCACGACGGTATCAAGTCCATAAATATGTTGGAACTCGAATGCTTCAGTGTCAGCTGTACCTGTCATCCCTGCTAGCTTCTCATATTGACGGAAGTAGTTCTGGAATGTGATTGACGCTAATGTTTGGTTTTCATTTTGAATGTTGACTGCTTCTTTTGCTTCAACAGCTTGATGTAAACCTTCTGACCAGCGACGACCTGGCATGGTACGGCCAGTATGTTCATCAACAATAATCACTTCACCGTCTTGAACAATGTAATCAACATCACGTTCAAATAAGGTATGCGCTCTTAATGCTGCATTTACGTGATGCAGTAATGAGATGTTAGCTGCTGAATACAGTGAATCACCTTCATTGAGCACACCTAGCTCAACTAACAGTAATTCAACTTTTTCTTGGCCACGCTCTGTAAAATGAACTTGTTTGGCTTTTTCATCGATACTGAAATCACCTTCACCAATCTCATCTTCTGTATCTTCTTTCTCTTGAACGATAAGGTTAGGAATAAGGGTGTTTACTTTGATATATAACTCAGAGCTATTTTCTGCTGCACCAGAGATAATCAATGGTGTACGCGCTTCATCAATTAAGATTGAATCAACTTCATCAATCAGTGCGTAATGCAGCGGACGTTGAACTCGCTCTTGAGGAGAGAACGCCATGTTGTCACGCAGGTAATCGAAACCAAACTCGTTGTTAGTCCCGTAGGTAATATCAGAGTTATACGCTTCTTTCTTTTCTGCTTGACCAAGGCCTGCCACGTTAATACCAACGCTAAGCCCTAGGAATTCAAATAATGGACGGTTATTTTCCGCATCACGACGCGCAAGGTAATCATTCACGGTAATGACGTGGACGCCTTTACCGGTAATACCATTTAAATATGCTGGCAGAGTTGCGGTTAAGGTTTTACCTTCACCGGTTCTCATTTCAGCGATGCGGTTACTATCAAGTACCATACCACCGAGTAATTGCACATCGAAGTGGCGCATTTCGAAAACACGTTTAGATGCTTCACGCACTGTGGCAAATACTTCTGCCATAAGCGCATCTAAGGTTTCACCATTTTCAATACGCTGACGGAACTCGTCTGTTTTTGCTTTTAGTTGTTCATCTGTCAGCTTTTCATATTCAGCTTCTAATGCATTAATTTTAGTTACAACTTTACCTAAACCTTTCAAGGTACGGTCGTTACGACTGCCGAATACTTTTGTCAGTAATTTGCCTAACATCTTAATCACTTATCTCTTGTAGGTTGAGCTCAAATGAGCGACTTAACCGAAAATGTTATTAACTCGCTTTGCGATAGACGAACTTTCTTGGATCTATTTGCTGTCCGTTTCGCAAAACTTCGTAATGCACGTGGGGACCAGTTGAACGGCCTGTGCTTCCCATACTGGCAATTTTATCGCCTTTGGCAACGACGTCACCTAGGTTTACTGACATAGATTTGTTGTGTCCATAGCGGGTTCGAAGACCATTTCCATGATCAATTTCGACTAACCCACCATATCCAAGCATATTTCCAGACCACGTTACTACACCTGCAGCAGTTGCAATAACATCGCCGCCTTCAGTGCCCGCAAAATCAATACCTTTATGCATTGTTCTACGACCATTAAAAGGGTCATTCCGTAAACCGTAGGGCGAAGATAACCAACCTTTTACGATTGGCCGCCCTGATATATAACGTTCTTCATCTATATGGAGATTAGTTGACACTGTTTCAAGTAGAGACAGCTGAACATTATTATTATCAATTCTTGATACCAACTGGGTCATATCATTTAACAGTTGGTTTATTTCCACGCCTGTGCCTATTTCACTCAATCCTCCGACACCCACTTCTGTGGCAAAGTCGAATTGATCTTCGAGTAAATTATTTTCAGCAACTTGCTGACCGAGGGCTTCGAGGCGGGTAATTTTTGCTTGCATAGAGGCGACATGAGTCACCAATGTGGCTAATTGGGTTTCTGTTGCTTGTTTGAGGCTAATGACTTGCTGCTTTTGTTGCTCGCGCAACTTTTTATTTTCATCAACTTTGGTTTGTTGCTCAGCAAAACGATCGGCACTTTGTTGATAGATGCCGGTTCCCGCTACAACTAATAGGATAGGTAGAAGTAACCAACGCTTGCTAGGATGCCAGCGAGTTACTCCGTTTCGACCTTGGATAAAAACTGTTACACTCATAGCCTAACTCAGCCATCTTATTATCATATGAAAAAGCCCCCGCAAGATCTCAGTAGCTTACTACATCAATCTGGACAATTACCGGCATTGGCTGAAAAAGCAGAACTATTAAATCAACTTAATAATTACGTAAAGCAGAGTTTAACAGGTCCTGTTGTTGAACAGCTTAAAGTCGCTAATCTTCGGCAGGGTGTTCTTGTAATTGAAACTACATCGGCTGCTTGGGCTGCTAGAATAAACTTCCAAAAGACCAAATTACTGCAACAACTTAAGGAAGAAACCCTTCCAATGCTTACCGCTATAGAGGTTAAAGTTAACCCAGGGTTAGCAATATCACCAAGCAAAACCTCAACTAATTACGCAACTATTAGCCCTGTCGCGGCAGAACATTTACAAACGTTGGCTGATCATGTTGAAGGGTCACTAGGTGAAAAACTAAAACGGCTGGCTGCATTGGCCAGCCGTAATAGGCAATCTTAACTATATTATGCGAAAGACGCTGCGCCGGGTACCATAAAGCTTAACGGTACATCGACTTCATTTTCAAAGCTGACTAACTCCCACGCTTCTTGTTGGGCTAATAACGCTCTAACCAATTGGTTATTTAAAGCATGACCCGTTTTATACGCACAGAACTCACCAACAATGGCATGCCCTGCGACATATAAATCACCAAAAGCATCAAGAATTTTGTGCTTAACAAATTCGTCCTCATAACGCAGACCATCAGGGTTAAGGACACGATATTCATCAAGCACGACGGCATTTTCCATGCTGCCACCCAGTGCTAAGTTATTGGCTCGAAGATATTCAATATCTCGCATAAAACCAAATGTTCTTGCACGGCTGATATCTTTCACAAATGCAGATGTTGAAAAATCCATAACCATATGCTGTTGACTACGAGAGATTTCTGGGTGATTAAAGTCGATTTTAAAATCCACTCTAAAGCCTTTAAATGGCTTTAACTCTGCCCATTTATCGCCGTCTTCAACACGCACAGTTTTATTGATTTTGATATATTTTTTAGCGACTGCTTGCTCTTTAATACCTGCACTTTGCAGTAAAAAAACAAACGGACTTGCACTGCCATCCATAATCGGGATTTCAGGAGCATCAACTTCAATAACTGCGTTATCAATGCCAAGGCCTGCAAGTGCTGCAAATAAATGTTCGATAGTTGAAATGCGAACACCTTCATCATTAACTAATGCCGTACACATAGTTGTTTCACGCACAAGATGAGCCTTAGCAGGAATTTCCACTGCAGGGCTTAAATCTGTACGACGAAGTACGATACCAGTATTGACAGGTGCGGGCATAATGCACAGAGTGACCTTGTTGCCGGAATGAAGCCCGACACCAGTACTCTTCACCATCTTTTGAACAGTTCTTTGAAAAATCATTCAGTTACCCGTTTTAATCACTTTAAAATAAACATTCATGCGCTATATATACTGAGTTTACCCAGCAAGCTGAGGCGGTATACTACCATAAAATTGCCTTTTCACAAAAAAAGTACCATTTAGTGGTTTTTAATACGCCTCTACTTACACAAGCAACATTTTATCAACATCTTGTGCATTCAACATTCTAACTTTACTACCAAACTGTAATTAATCAGCTTGTTTACGTAAAAATGCTGGGATATCTAAATAGTCACCATCTGCGCGAGCTGTTGGCTGTGCTACTGGTTGCTGAGCAGGAACAGCATTACCTGTTGGTGCAACATAATTTGTTGCCGCAACTTGCTCTTCAACTGGCTCAGCTTTAACTTCAATTGGTGCAGGCTCTGGGCGTGAAACTGGTTTTGTCACTAATTGAATATCAGGCTTTTTCTCTGCGCCGATACCTGTAGCAACTACAGTTACGCGTAGCTCTTCGCTCATTTCAGGATCAATTACTGCACCGACTACTACTGTTGCGTTATCAGATGCATAAGCTTTAACGTGGTTACCCACTGTTTCTAGCTCTTCAATACTGATATCTAAACCAGCGGTGATATTCACCAATACGCCACGAGCGCCAGCAAGATCAATATCTTCTAGTAATGGACTAGCCACAGCAGCTTCTGCCGCTTCTTCAGCGCGATCATCACCAGTTGCAACGCCTGTACCCATCATGGCATTACCCATTTCAGACATAACCGTTTTAACGTCGGCGAAATCCACGTTGATTAAACCAGGACGAGTAATTAACTCAGCAATACCCTGCACTGCGCCTAGCAATACGTTATTAGCTGCAGCAAATGCATCTAATAATGATGTACCACGGCCCAATACTTTCAATAACTTTTCGTTAGGTATAGTAATCAATGAATCAACATGCTTTGCCAGCTCTGCAATACCTTGCTCAGCAAATAACATGCGTTTTTTGCCTTCAAATGGAAAAGGCTTTGTGACTACAGCAACGGTTAAAATGCCTTCTTCACGGGCAATTTCAGCCACAACAGGGGCTGCACCAGTACCGGTACCACCGCCCATACCTGCGGCAATAAAGATCATGTCAGATCCTTTGATTGCTGCACGAATGTTTTCTTTATCTTCTTCTGCCGCTTGACGACCAACATCAGGGTTTGCTCCAGCACCTAAACCTTTGGTGACATCACGCCCCAATTGAATAGTTGAACCAGCACCTGACTTACGTAATGCCTGAGCATCCGTGTTAGTTACGATAAATTCAACACCTTCGATGCTGTGCTTTACCATATGTTCGACTGCGTTACCGCCGCCACCACCGACGCCGATGACTTTAATCACCGCTTCGTCGTTATGAGTGTCCATGATCTCAAACATAGTCTGATCTCCGTTTGTCTGCGTTATTAAAATTCACCCTTAAACCAGCTTTTGACCCGATTCAAAAGACTGGTAACCCCTTGACGTTCAGGACGTTCGAACTGACGTTCGATTACGCGTCTGGCGCCGTAATGAAGCAAACCTATTCCTGTAGCGTAAATAGGTTGATCTACATATTCATTTAATCCTTTAACTGGTAGCGGTGATGCAACCCTTACTGGCATGCCAAATGTTGCTTCAGCAATATCCACCGCGCCGGTAATCATTGATGTACCGCCTGTTAACACGATCCCTGCAGCAATTTGATCTTCTAAACCACTGTCAGTTAATTCTTTAAGCACTAATTCAAATAGCTCTTGATACCTTGGCTCGACAACCTCTGCTAACGTATGACGTGACATACTGCGAGAAGGTCTGCCACCAACTGAGGGGACTTCAATGCTATCTTCGCGACTAACCATAGCGCTTCTGGCGCTGGCAAACTGTACTTTGATTTGCTCTGCATGGGTCAGCGGTGTTCTAAATATTTTAGCTATGTCACTACTGACTTGATTGCCTGCGACTGATATCACTGCGCAATGCCTTAGTGCACCGTTGGTATAAACCGCAATATCTGTGGTGCCACCACCGATATCAACAATACACACGCCTAAATCTTTTTCATCATTGGTCAGCACTGAGTCAGCTGATGCAATACCTGCAAACACCAAGTCATCAACAGTTAGGCCGCAGCGCTCAACGCTCTTAGTGATATTTTTCGCCATGTCGTTAGCACAAGTAACGATGTGCGCTTTGGCTTCCATTCGCATACCCGACATACCAATTGGGCTTTTTATCCCGTCTTGAACGTCAATTGAGTATTCCTGTGGTAACACATGCAAAATTCTTCGCTCTGTCGGGATTTTCACCGAACGAGCTGTATGGATGACATTGTCCACATCTTCTTGGGTAACTTCTTCGTCATTAATTGACACCATGCCGTTTTCGTTTTGGCAGGCGATATGTTTACCTGAAATACTTAAATACACTGATGATACTTGGCAATCGGCCATCAATTCAGCTTGGTCTAATGCACGTTGTACACTTCTTACAATCGAATCCAGATCATTTACGCCGCCCTTGTCCATACCACGAGAAGGGTGATTACCTAAACCAACCACGCTTATCTCGCCATCTGGCAGTACTTCGCCAATAATAACTGCGACCTTAGATGTACCGATATCTAAGCCTACGATAAGATTTCTTTCCTGATTCTTGGTCATTAATGTCGACTCTCTGTTTTAGTATCATCCCAGCCAACTGCGACACCTGTGTCATAGCGCAAATCAATTGTCGCTATTGGCTTTTTATTTTGTATTATTTCAGGGTAAACATTTATAAATCTTTGTATTCTCGACATCTTATCTTCTCGACCTAATTCAAGAAGAATGCCGTTATCTAATGTTGCATGCCAAGCATGGCGTGGGCTTAAACTTAAACTTGCTAAGGTAAAGCCATTAATACTTAATAAATCTGCTAATTGCTGATAGCTAGTTAACACTTCAGCTGACATATCCTCAGGACCTGACAACATAGGCAAGGCATTAATCATGGGATGGGCCTGGGCTTTAAACGCTTCACCGTCCACATTAAGCCAATCATTGCCATTCCAATGCGCTACCGCTTGTTGCTCTTGCAAGTTCACTTTCAACTTAGCTGGCCATTCGCGTCTGACTGAGGCGCGATATACCCAAGGTAAAGCCTCTAAAGCGTGCTGCACTTCAACCACATCGGCACTAAAAAAGCTGCTCTGCATCAAGGCCTGTAGCGCCGCTTGAATATCTGCGTCACTGGTATATAAACGCTCGCCGTGAATTGCTACGGCCTCAATGGGCAAGGCATCTGCATCATTAAGCAGCGTATTTAACTTTAAACTGGCCCAGACAATGGTCATTAACACCATGAGCAAAAACAATAACCCGGTATACAAGTACCAGTTGATTTCACTCAAATGGCTTCGTAACTGACGGGCTTTATCACTCCACGCCACGGTTACTGTAACTCCACAATGTACAATGTCACTTTCATTGGCCAATTCACCATTATATCTAGCATACCGATTGTAATAAAGTATCTATTTTACAATCATTTATAGTGCAAAAATTACTCACCACTTTTAGCATTGTTTAAATTATCAAAACCTAAATTGGTTGTAGCTAGCAATTTGGACAAAGCGCCGATATTACCTGCACCTTGGGTTAGCAATAAATCACCCTCTTGCAATACGTCAGGCAATACATCGGTTAATAGCTCAGGTGAAGCCACAAATATCGGTTCCACTTGACCTCTTAAACGGATAGAGCGACATAAAGCGCGTCCATCTGCACCAGGAATGACACTTTCGCCAGCGGCATAGACATCCAGTAATAGCAGTCCATCTACCTGTGACAGCACCTCGATAAAGTCATCATATAAGTCGCGAGTACGGCTGTAACGATGAGGCTGATAGGCCATCACTAAACGCTTATCTGGCCAACCTGCTCTAGCGGCTTTAATCGTTGCCAATACTTCACTTGGGTGATGACCGTAATCATCAACTAGCATCACCTTGCCATTAGCGGTATCAAACTCGCCAAGATGCTGAAAACGTCTCCCAATGCCTTCAAAGTCAGCAAGGGCTGTTACAATCGCTTCATCATCTATTTCATCTTCTGATGCCACTGCAATAGCAGCAAGCGCATTAAGTACATTGTGTTCGCCAGGTAGATTTAACACGATATCTAAATCATCACGGTTTTTACGGCGCACGCTAAATTGGCTTTGATGACCAACTTGCTTGAAGTTAAGCGCCTGTACATCTGCTTGCTCACTGAAACCGTAAGTCACAACCTGACGGCCAACTCTTGGCATAATCTCTTGGATCACTTCATCATCAATACACATCACCGCAACACCATAAAAAGGCAGGTTATGTAAAAAGTCGACAAAGGTTGTTTTCAATTTTTCAAAATCGCCGCCATAGGTATCCATATGATCAGCTTCAATATTGGTAACCACACTCACCATTGGCTGCAAATGCAGAAAGCTGGCATCACTTTCATCGGCTTCTGCAATCAAATAACGACTAGTGCCTAAACGCGCATTAGTACCAGCACTATTTAATAAGCCGCCAATCACAAATGTCGGATCGCGCTCAGCTTGGCCATAAACACTGGCAATTAAGCTAGTTGTAGTGGTTTTACCGTGCGTGCCTGCAATGGCTACACCATGGCGATAACGCATTAACTCAGCAAGCATTTCAGCACGGCGCACTATAGGAATGCGGCGCTGCTTCGCTTCAATGATTTCTGGGTTCTCGTTGTTAATAGCCGTTGACACGACCACCACATCCACATCAACCACGCTTTGCGCCTGATGGCCAATAATAATCTTAGCGCCTAAACTGGCTAACCTTTGTGTCACTGTGTTTTCAGCGATGTCAGATCCACTGATGTGGTAGCCTTCATTCACTAATACTTCTGCAATTCCACCCATACCAGCACCGCCAATACCGACGAAATGGATTTTCTTAATCCGTCGCATTTCTGGGATCATGGTGCGTAATTGGGCGTACTTTTCTGTCTTGGTCATGTCAATCCTTTCGTGCTAATTCAGCACAAATACTCGCGACTCGTTGGGTTGCATCTAATACAGCAACACTTCTGGCTTGATGTGCCATCTGTGAAACAACTTGTCGGTTTTCAGCAAAGAGGGTTAACTTCTCAGCTAAATTATCTGCATTTAATATGGTTTGCGGTAATAAAAATGCCGCTCCCGCTTCAACTAATACTGAAGCATTTTTAGTTTGGTGATCATCCACAGCATGTGGATAAGGCACCAAGATACTGCCGCGTCCTACGGCTGCCAGCTCTGATACGGTTAATGCACCAGAACGGCAAACAACCACATCTGCCCAGCGATAAGCCGCTTCCATATCATCAATAAACTCAGCTACATTGACGCTAGCAGCTTGACCTTTATCTTGATAAAGCGCTTTTACTTTCGCTTCATTGCCTTTGCCCACCTGATGCCAAACGGTCACCGAATGATGCAGGCTAATATGCGCCACAACAGCTGGCATAACATCGTTAAAAATTTTGGCGCCTAAACTGCCGCCCACCACTAATACTTTTAAGGCTTCATCTTCAGCAAATTTGGCGCTTTGTCCTAACTCAAGTAACTCTTGACGAATAGGGTTACCGACCACCTCCGCTTTAACTGCGGGCAAAAATGTATTGGGAAATGCACACAATACTTTGCTGGCAATCTTAGATAACAACTTGTTGGTCATTCCTGGGATGGCATTTTGCTCATGCAGCACCAGTGGAATGCCTGATAATTTAGCCGCAACCCCGCCAGGGCCACTGGCAAAGCCACCCATGCCTAAAATAACATCGGGCTTATATTCATTAATAAAGGCTTTTGCCTGAATGATTGAACGTAAAATTTTAAAAGGCGCGGCTAATTTTCGAATAATGCCATTGCCACGCACCCCTTTAATATCGATAAACTCAATATCAAACCCATGCTGAGGCACTAACCTTGCCTCCATTCTGTCGGCCGTCCCTAACCAACTAACTTGCCAACCTTTATCTGCTAACGCTTTAGCTACCGCTAATGCAGGGAACACATGTCCACCTGTACCGCCCGCCATTACCAATAATTTCGGTGCGTTGGTCATATTAGGGCTCATTTTTTTACTCTCCCTTGCACCGCTTGAATCAAACTTATTCGCCGTTCATGGTCGATGCGGATCAATAACATCGCTGCCGCTGTCATCACCCACAAACTACTGCCACCATAACTAATAAAAGGTAACGTCAAGCCTTTAGTCGGTAACATACCGATACTGGCGCCAACGTTAACCACTGTTTGGAAACAAATCCAAATACCAATACCGTAGGCTAAATAACTTTCAAACGGGCGTTGAATACTCAAACATAAATTGCCCAATCGAATGGCTCTAAATGCCACAAAAAACAATACTGTTAATACACAAACAATACCTACGAAGCCTAACTCTTCACCAATCACGGCAAAGATAAAGTCGGTATGCGCTTCAGGCAGGTAAGATAATTTTTGAATACTATTACCTAAACCTTGACCGAATAAGTCACCACGGCCATAAGCCATTAATGACTGAGTCAACTGATATCCGCTACCAAATGGGTCTTCCCACGGGTCCATAAATGAGGTTACCCGCCGCATCCGGTAAGGCTCAAAAATCACCAAAAAGATAAACGAGCCAATACCAAAAAACATCAACACTAAAAAGTCTAAAATCCGTGCACCAGCAAGAAATAACAGACTTACAGTGCAGACGAACAATACCACTACGGTACCTAAATCTGGTTGCGCTAAAATCAATACTGCGAATAAGGTAAATACGATAATAGGCTTAATAAAACCCCTACTGTTCTCCCTTAATTCACCATGACGACGGACTAAATATCCCGCCATGTAAACAATAAACACAAACTTTGCGATTTCAGCCACTTGAATTCGCACCGGTCCAACACTTAACCAGCGCGTCGCGCCATTAACTGTGGTTCCGACAATCAAGACTGCAACCAGCATCAGTAACACAGCCAGCACCAAATACGCGCTATAGCGTTCCCAGGTTTTCATTTCTATATTGAGCACAGCGTAAGCAATCACGCCACAACCCATTAAATACGCCACATGACGATAAATAAAATGAAATGGGTTATCTGTCAGTTTTTGCGCTTCTGGCATTGAGGCAGACATCACCATCACAAAACCAAATGCAATCAAGCCCATTACCGCAACCAATAAACTGCGGTCATATAGCTGCTCACTAGGCCCACTATCAGACAAGATATTAGGCCACGGCCGCTTGAGGACTTGTTGGAATAAGCTAAGTTGCTGCTCAGCCTTCGCCATCGGCAATTTGCTCCACTAATTGCTTAAAGTCATTGCCGCGTTCCATAAAGTTTTTGTACATATCAGTACTCGCACAAGCTGGTGACAACAATACGATATCGCCTGAGAACGTTATTTCTACGGCTTTATTGACCGCTGCAGCAAGATCGCTGACCTGAATACTATCAGCCTTTAAAGCTGCGATTTTTGCACCATCTTTACCAAAGGTAATTAATTGAGTGACGTTATTGAGCGACTCCCTCAGCTCTTTAAAGTCTGAGCCTTTACCGTCTCCGCCAGCAATCAGTACTAAGTCACCTAAATGATCACTTAAACCATTTAATGCCGCTACAGTTGCACCAACATTAGTCGCCTTAGAGTCATTTATATAGGTAACGCCTTGCTTAATACCCGCCATTTCACAACGATGTTCAAGACCTTTAAAGTTGCTGGCAACCTCGGTCATAAACTTTTTATCAATACCGCAAGCATCGGTTAGTGCCATAGCAGCAAGTAAATTGGCGTGATTATGACTGCCGATTAAACTGACCTCATGCAGATTCATGATTTCACTTTCACCGTGGAAAATCTTGCCATCAGCAATCCCCCAAGCATCGCCTTCAGGTACACCTAAACCAAAGGTATTTTGGTTTGTTGGCTCATCAGGAAATGTCAGTGGGTCATCACGGTTAAACATCACAAAGCGGCTTTGTGGATATAAGCGTAACTTAGCTTCTCTATAAGCATGCAGATCATGATATCTATCCATATGATCTTCACTAATATTAAGGCAGGTTGCCGCCACACAATTTAAGCTAAAAGTGGTTTCCAGCTGAAAGCTAGATAGCTCCAATACAAAAATATCCGCATCGGTTGCCAGTAAATCTAATACAGGAATACCAATATTGCCGCCAACAGCGACCTTTTTACCGGCTGCTTTTAATATGTCGTAAACCAAGGTAGTCACAGTGGTTTTACCGTTTGAGCCAGTAATCGCTACCACGCAAGGTGACTTTTCAGCAACCGCACGGGCAAACAGCTCCACATCGCCAATCACTTCAATACCCATGTCCATCGCCGCGCGAATTTCCGGCGTATCAATAGCGATGCCTGGACTGACAATAATTTGCTGCGCCTGCACTAAAGAGCGGCACATAAAGCCACCAGTAATTAGTTCAACCTCAGGGAACTCTGCTGCCAGAGTATCGCTTCCAGGCGGCGTTCTGCGGCTATCCATCACCAGTGGGGTAATACCTTGGGACATTAAGTAGCGCACAACAGAAATACCTGTTGCGCCTAATCCCAATACGATGTGTGAATAGCATGTTTGCATTGCTAACTACCTTAACTTAAGCGTTGCCAGCCCTAGCATGACTAGGAATAGTGAAATAATCCAAAAGCGCACAATCACTCTTGGCTCCGGCCAACCTTTTAATTCGTAATGGTGGTGAATAGGTGCCATTCTAAAAATCCGCTGACCGCGCAATTTATATGAACCCACCTGTAAAATCACCGACACCGTTTCCATCACAAAAACGCCGCCCATAATCACCAATAACACTTCTTGGCGGACTAACACTGCAATGGCGCCCAATCCTGCACCTAATGCTAATGAGCCTACATCACCCATAAACACTTGCGCTGGGTAGGTGTTAAACCATAAAAACCCTAAACCAGCCCCGACTATCGCGGTACATACAATCACTAGTTCACCAGCATCCGGCAAGTGTGGAATATGTAAATAACTCGCAAACTGTGCATGACCTGATAAATAGGCAATCAATGCAAATGCAGCTGCTACCATAACAGTTGGCATGATAGCTAAACCATCAAGACCATCGGTTAAGTTAACCGCGTTACTGGCACCCACTATGGTGAAGTACGCAAGAACAATATAAAGCAGTCCAAGTTGCGGCATCACATCTTTTAAAAATGGCACCACTAGCTGGGTTTCACCCGGCAGCGTTGCCGAGCTATATAAATAGATGGCTACCGCTAATGCCGCTATGGATTGCGATGCATATTTCCAGCGAGCAATCAGACCTTTAGAGTCTTTTTTTACCACTTTCAAATAATCATCTAAGAAACCAATCGCGCCAAAAGTACCTAATACAAATAGCATGACGATGACATATCGATTTGATAAATCACCC
This sequence comes from Shewanella sp. 4_MG-2023, assembly GCF_030548015.1. Classification (NCBI taxonomy): domain Bacteria; kingdom Pseudomonadati; phylum Pseudomonadota; class Gammaproteobacteria; order Alteromonadales; family Shewanellaceae; genus Shewanella; species Shewanella sp. 4_MG-2023. The sequence continues at coordinate 37,872 of NZ_JAUORL010000033.1, read as the reverse complement.
CATAATAAAACACTGACAAATATGCCTGCCAAGATCAGCAAACCACCCATTGTAGGGGTGCCACGCTTACTAAAATGTGACTCTGGGCCGTCATTTCTGACCACTTGGCCAATTTGTAATAACTGCAAACGTTCGATCAATTTAGGACCAAACCACAAGCTGAAAATAAGCCCTGTCATCAAACCTAAGATCGCTCTAAACGTTACATATGAAAAAACATTAAACCCGCTATAAAATTGGGTTAAATACTCAGCTAAATAAGCCAGCATCTACACAAACTCCCCACGCCCATTGGCATCCAACAACACTTCGACTACAGTTTCCATTGCTGCGCTTCGTGAACCTTTAACTAAAATAGTTACCTCACCCGATAACTGATTTACTTTTTTAATCATTGCCTGCGCGACGGATTTTGAATCACTAAAGTGTTCAGAACCAAAGGCTTTGCTGGTTTCAGCGCTTAGCTGTCCGCAACAAAACAAGGCATCAATACCCGCTGATTTGGCTTGTTGGCCGACCTCGGCATGCAAAAGGGCGCTATTGTCGCCCAATTCACCCAAATCTCCCAGCACTAAACATCGAAAACCTCGAGTTTGTTGTAACCAGTTAATCGCAGCGTCCACTGATGTTGGGTTGGCATTGTAACTATCATCAACCAGTAAAATACGCCCCAGCTTGTGCGGCACCATTCGCCCTTTTACTGGCGTTAGGCTTGAAAGCCCGTTAATAATATCTTTGAGGGCGACGCCTAATGCAGTACAAATGGCGCTGGCAGCTAAAGCATTACTGACCTGATGCTCTCCTGCTAAAGGAAGCTGCACAAAATGGGACTGGCCAGAAACTTCTAAATTAAAGGCATAACAACCACTTGCATCAGCTTTAAGCGCTAATGCTTTAATATCTGCATCTGTGGTGGCTACTTTAGAAAAACGCAGCTGCTTAAATGCGGCTGATTTTTGCGCCATAAACTCAGCAAAGTCATCATCGGCATTGATAATGGCGGTGCCATCTGCGCTGAGGTGGTTAAAGATTTCCGACTTGGCGTGAGCCACGCCTTCAATTGAACCAAAACCTTCTAGGTGTGCATGGCCGATATTATTTACCAGCGCCACCTGAGGCATCACCAAAGATGAAGTATAGTTAATCTCGCCTTGATGATTGGCGCCCAGTTCAAAAACGCCATATTCATGCTCTTGGGTTAATCGCAATAAGGTTAACGGTACCCCGATTTCATTATTAAAATTACCGGCGGTATAAAGCACGCTATGATGCTGGCTTAAAATAGCTGCCACCATTTCTTTTACTGTAGTTTTGCCATTTGAGCCCGTCAAAGCGATGGCTTTAGGGTTTACTTTAGCGCGCACTAACGCGCCGATTTCGCCCATGGCTATTTGGCTATTTGCCACTATAATTTGCGGAATATCAAGCTCAAGCTGACGTTCAACCAATAAGGCTTTAGCGCCATTATCAATGGCGGTTTTTGCAAAGCTATGGCCATCAAAACGTAAGCCTTTTAACGCCACAAATAAGGTATTGGCTTGCATCGCTCGGCTATCACTGCTGACATCATCAATACAAATGTCATCGCCCACGAACTTGCCATTAAGGGTTTGCGCCAGCTGTGAAAGCATCAGGGCAATCATAAGCGCTCCTTTAATGCCATGTTAGACGTTGGCTGAGTGAGTTCGATAGCCAGTGCTCTTTCATCATATTCAGTTCTGATGCCATTGGCCTCTTGATAGGTTTCATGGCCTTTACCTGCAAGCAACACAATATCGCCTGTTTGAGCCAGTGAAGCCACGGTGTTAATTGCTTTAATGCGATCAACTTGTGTTAGTGCACGCTCAGGAAATGCCAAACCCGCTAATACATCCTCAATAATGGCCGCAGGATTTTCACTACGAGCATTGTCACTGGTGACCATCACAGTATCAGCAAACTGCTCGGCCGCTTGGGCCATTAAAGGCCGCTTGCCTTTATCTCTATCACCGCCACAACCAAAGACACACCAAAGCTTGCCTTTACAATGAATCCGCAGCGCTTTTAACGCTTGTTCGATAGCATCCGGAGTATGGGCATAATCAACTACCAAGGTGGGCCCCTTTGGCTGATTAAAGCGCTCCATGCGACCAGCAACGGGCGTTAATAGTGGCACTAATTCAAGTAACTCTTGCATGTCATAACCTTGCAAATACAAGCCACTTAGGGCTGCCACAAGGTTTGCTAAGTTAAAGTCACCCAATAAAGGCGAAACAATGCGTCCGCGTAGTGCTAAAGTCGTTTTTTGGCCGCTGTGATTATCCAGGTGTGGGTAAACAAAATCACACTGCACACCAGCATCATTGAACTGCATATTGTCAGTATAAAATTGCGCCGTTTTATTGGCGCTAATGCTAAAGCCATAGATGGAATCTGTTGTTAGCTCATCGAACCATTGCTGACCAACACCATCATCAAGATTAATCAAACCATTTTTGACGTAGGAAAAGGTGAACAGACGCTTTTTAGCTGCGCCATAAGCATCCATATCACCATGGTAATCAAGGTGATCACGACTTAAATTAGTAAAAATAGCAGTATCAAAAGGCACGGCTTCCACTCGGCCTTGCACTAAGCCATGACTGGAGACTTCAATGGCGCACACATTGACCCGTTCGGCTTGAAATTGGTGTAATTGACGGATCAAAGTAATGGCATCAGCAGTGGTATTGCCACTATCGATTAATTGACCCCAAACACCATTGCCCAATGTACCCATGACTGCAGCTTTTTGCTGTTTAAGTGATACCAATTGCGCAATAAGCTGGCTAACAGAAGTTTTACCATTAGTTCCCGTAACCCCAATAATCGCCATTGGTGAATGATTAACCGGATACAACTGCGCTGCAACAGCCGAAAGCTGCCGAGTTAATTGAAAAAACGATATCAGCACCGCGCCATTATCTTGGTATTCAACTTGACCATGTTCATCAGGGTTATCGGTATGAATTAACGCCCCCACTGCACCACTTTCAATGGCTTTACTGATAAATTTACGGCCATCAACCTTGTGGCCTGGCAAGGCGACAAATAAACCACCTTGGGATACTTGGCGGCTATCAAGGCTCAGCGTATCCACTGACTCAACGCCAGCATAATGAAACCAGGGTGCTAATAAATCACTAAGCAGCATTATTCAGCCCTCTTAGCAATGGCGGCCAATTTAACTTTTTCTTGTTCATTTAATGGTTCTACATTCAGCATCTGTAACGCACCAGACATAATTTTTGCAAATACGGGGCCTGCCACATCGCCACCGTGATAACGGTCGCCTTTGGGTTCATTAACCACAATAGAAATAGCTAAACGGGGATTATGCACTGGCGCAACCCCGGCAAACAGTGCGACATAATCATCACCGTAACCACCGGCGACAGACTTACGACTAGTACCCGTTTTACCCGCAATAGGATAACCATCAATATGGGCTTTGGTGGCGGTGCCGCCACGTTCAGTTACCCCTAGCATCATTTCCATGACATCTTGGGCGACTTGCTGTGAAATAACTTGTTCACCTTTAGGTGCTTGTTTTAGCTTTAAAATTGATACTGGATACAAGACACCGCCGCTACCTAAAGTGGCATACATTCTGGCTAATTGCAGTGGGGTGGCCGTTAAACCATAGCCATAAGATAAGGTCGCGCGTTCAAAGTCAGACCAACGACGACGATCATGGATAAGGCCGGCGCTTTCACCTGCTAAGTTAATTCCTGAATAATTACCCAAGCCCATTGACTGGTAAGTCCCCAATAATTCTTGCACGGGCATCGATAAAGAGACTTTACTGATCCCCACGTTACTAGACTTAACCAAGATTTTATCTAAGGTCATATTGCCGTAATTAACCGTATCACGCACTTGACGGCCACCAACACGCATCCAGCCTGGTGAGGTGTTAATCATATCATCACGTTCAACAGTGCCCGCTTGCAGCGCAGCTGCGACCACAAAAGGTTTTACAGTGGAGCCCGGCTCAAAAGTATCGGTTAAGGCGCGGTTGCGCATGCGGTGAGATTGTAAGTTTTCTCGAGAATTGGGGTTATATGACGGTGTATTCACCATCGCCAGTACTTCGCCGGTGTGTACATCAAGTACCACCACTGAGCCTGAAGTGGCTTGGTTTATTTCTGTGGCGCGTTTTAATTCGCGATAAGCTAGCTGCTGAATGCGTTGATCGATACTCAAGACTAAATCATTTGAGCTCTCGCCTTCTTCCACCATATCTAAACGCTGTACTACTTTACCATCGCGGGATTTACGGACTTTTTGTTTTGAAGGGGTACCAGTAAGCCAGCTATCGTAAGCACTTTCGATGCCTTCAATGCCTACATCATCAATATTAGTTAAACCCACTAGCTGGGCGGCAGTTTCACCTGCGGGATAATAGCGGCGTGATTCAGACTTTAAATAGATGCCAGCAATTTTCAGTTGCTTGATGTATTCCGCTACCGCAGGGGTCACTTGACGCTTAAGGTAAATAAAGCGCCTTTTAGGGTCGCGCTGCACCTTACTCACAATCTCATCAACTGGCTCATGTAAAATATCTGCCAGCGCTTTCCAGCGGCGCATATCTTTAAATGCATCTTTATCGTGGGAAATTTTAGGATCAGCCCACACAGCTCGTACTGGCACACTCACTGCCAGCATTTCACCATTTCTGTCGGTGATTAGGCCGCGCTGTACTTGATTACTGGTGGTGCGTAAGGTGCGCATGTCACTTTCGTGACGTAGTTTTTCAGGCTCAATAATTTGAATATAGGCGGCACGGGCAATTAACGCAGTAAACAGCAGCAGCACAAAACCCACCACAACGAATAGTCGCCATGGGATCAGTTCAGGGTTTAATTTACGTTTAGCTTGTCTGCTCATTATTCCTTTCTCATTGCAGCCTTATAACCACTTCTTCTTTAGGTAGTGGTCGCACCATTTTTAAATCTTTAGTGGCGATCCTTGTCACTCGACTGTGTTCTGACTTAGATTGCTCTTCCAGCAACAAGTTGCGCCATTCAATATCTAAACGATCACGTTCTTGTAATAGCTGATCTAATTGCGAGGTCTGTTTTCGGGTCGCATAGCTGGTATACACCACACTCATCGCATTGCCGACTACAATTAGCGTCAGCAATAATATCCACTTGTGCTGCCAAATATCGGCTAACACAATGCGGGATAAATTGATTGATGACGGTGCCAATATAACCTCAGTAATTAATAATCAAGTCGCTGCGCAACGCGCAACACCGAGCTTCTTGCTCGTGGGTTTTGTTCAATTTCGACATCAGAAGGCTTCATCGCCTTACCAATGGCTTTTAACTTTTTAGATTTATTAATTTCAGCTTCAGTGATGGGCAAGCCATGAGGTACGCTTTCACCTTGGCTATGGCGACGAATAAAGCGCTTCACCATACGATCTTCTAATGAATGGAAACTGATCACCGATAAACGCCCTTCTGGGGCCAGTACCGACACAGCACCTTCAAGGGCTTGATCAATTTGCTCTAATTCACTATTGATATAAATTCTAATCGCCTGGAACACCCGCGTTGCAGGATGCTTATTACGCTCTTTATTTTTAGTAATTCGGGCAATAAGGTCAGCTAAATCTTTGGTTCTTAAAAAGGGTTTTTCATCTCGATCAGCAGCAATACAGCGAGCGATGTGACGCGAGTTTTTCTCTTCGCCATAGGTTTTAAATACCCAAGCCATATCTTCAATTTCAGCTCTCGCTAACCACTGAGCGGCCGTTTGACCCTGGCTGTTATCCATACGCATATCCAATGGACCATCACGTAAAAAACTAAAACCACGCTCAGCATCATCTAATTGCGGTGAAGACACACCTAAATCCAATAACACGCCATTGATTTTGCCTTTCAAACCTAACTCAGTAACGTATTCGGCCAACTGACCAAAGCCACCATGCACAATTTGAAAGCGAGGATCATCGGCGAACTGTTTAGCCGCTTCAATGGCTTGCGGATCTCTATCGATGGCAATCAAGCGGCCGTTTTCACCGAGCTGACTCAGCACATGCCTTGAATGACCACCACGACCAAAGGTGCCATCAATATAGATGCCATCCGCTTGGATATTTAAACCATCAACGGTTTCTTGTAGCAGTACAGATAAATGGGCAAATTCTTGGCTCATCAGACTCTTCTTAATTAATTATTTATAATGAAAAATTAGCTAATCTTTCATGACTAGTGAGATCTTCTGCTTGAATTAGCTGATGACTTTCGTCCATCTGCAACTGCCAAGCGGCTTCATCCCACAACTCAAACTTATTCAGCAAACCCACCAGCATGGTTTTCTTTTGCAGGCTGGCAAATTGTCTTAATGCGGGGGGAACGAGCGCACGACCATTACCATCTAACTCACATTCATGAGCGTGGCCTAATAATCTTCGTTTCATGGATCGTTCAATGTGATTGGTGTCTGACAGCTGCATTAGTTTTGCTTCTATCAGTTCCCATTCATGGATTGGATAAATCAATAAACAAGCTGATTGGATATCAACGGTGATGACGACAATGCCACTGTGCTCAACACGCAAGGATTCTCGGTATCGCATTGGTATTGCGATCCGTCCTTTTGCATCCATATTTATCGCACTGGCGCCCCGAAACACGATCATTAATCCCTATGATTTGTTATTAAAATTCCCACAAAAATCCACAATTCCCCACAACCATTAAGTTTAGGGACACAACACAAGTATTGTCAAGGGATGAGAAGATTAATTAAATCCAGTTCTGAAGCGGGTTCGCAGCAAATTTGATTTAATTTGTTCTAGGTGGAGGAAAGTGGATTTTATGGGGCTAAATGAACGAAACCATACACATAACAACGACTCTATCGAGTAAAATGTGACTAAAATGTGCTAAAAATTGACCATTATCATCTTAAAATGACAATGCCCACTGTATCAAAGTTATATCTTGTATAATAAATATTCGCTCACGATGTGAGAAAAACCAGTTCAACAAATTTTATTGCTGCCTTGCGCTTTTAAACCTAAGCAAATTCCAAACTTTTAATATTGCCTTTACGCTAAAACATCCTCAAACAAGGATGACTGCTGGCGTCATATATTCAAACCATTAGCCACTCAATTTACAATCAAAACGGCCGATAACAAGATATACTGAATACAGCCTTGAAGGAGGTAATAATGAACCTAGATATTCTCTATGCAGTGACTGCCAGACCGCCAAGACAAGTCACCACGCCTAAAAAAGAGGTGAAAAAAGTCACTGACTCAGCTGTTATCAGTGCTGATAGCCATGAAGCGCCGCAAACACAATTGCCACCAGCGCCGCAAACACAATTGCCACCAGCGCCATTAACCAGAAAACAGCTTGCTCAAACCAACAACACCGATGATGCAAATCCGGCCACTAACGACGATACAAACTTCAAGCATATTGATATTGAAATTTAGTCGTTTACCAGTGATTTAAAAATGCCCTTTAGCCGATGGTTTTCCTCACCGCCTTTTTCCATCCGCGATACAAATCCTGACGACAGCTATCATCCATTGCTGGTGAAAAATGCTTATCAGCCACGGCAATGTTTTGTAACTCTTCTGTAGACTGCCAAAAGTTAACCGCAAGACCTGCTAAAAAGGCTGCTCCCATGGCTGTGGTTTCAGTCACTTGCGGACGGATCACATCAACATTGCTGATGTCGGCTTGGAACTGCATTAAAAACTCATTTGCCACTGCGCCACCATCAACGCGGATTTGTTTAAGTTCGACCCCTGAGTCTTGTATCATTGCCTCGAGTAAATCCTTGCTTTGATATGCAATGGCTTCTAACGCTGCGCGAATAATATGGCTACGATTAACCCCGCGGCTAAGTCCGACAATCGCGCCTCTGGCATCCGCTTCCCAATACGGAGCGCCCAAGCCGACAAAGGCTGGTACTAAATATACCCCATTGGTGTCGTCCACTTTATTGGCAAAGTATTCAGTGTCATGAGCATCTTGGATCAAGCCCATTTCGTCCCGCAGCCATTGGATCACCGCGCCGCCCATAAATACTGCCCCTTCAAGGGCATAGTTAACCTTTAAATCAGCGCCTATAGCAATGGTGGTTAATAGGCCATGATCCGATACCACTGCCTTATCACCGGTGTTCATCAGTAAAAAACAGCCTGTGCCATAGGTATTTTTGGCCATTCCAGGTTCAAAACATAATTGACCAAATAATGCCGATTGCTGATCCCCTGCCATACCCGCCACGGTAATATCGCCACCGACAATGCTGGTTGAACCGTAGACCGCACAAGAGGGTTTCACTTCAGGTAACATCGAAGCCGGAATACCAAAGGCCGTTAATAACTTGTCATCCCACTGCTGCTGATGGATGTTAAACAACATGGTCCGTGAGGCGTTGGTGGGTTCAGTAACATGTACTTTGCCTTTTGTGAGCTTCCACACCAGCCAGGTATCTATGGTGCCAAATAACAACTCACCGGCCTCGGCCTTTTCTCTTGCACCTTCAACATTATCTAGAATCCACTTGATTTTTGAGGCGGAAAAGTACGGGTCGAGCACCAAGCCTGTGGCGGATTTAATATAAGCTTCATAACCATCGGCTTTGAGTTGCTGGCATATACTTTGGCTGCGACGACACTGCCACACAATGGCGTTATAAATCGGCTTGCCGGTTTTTTTATCCCACACTACGGTGGTTTCACGTTGGTTGGTGATGCCCATAGCGGCAACATCATCACCGCTAATACCTGCTCGAGATAGCACTTCAATCAATGATGAACTTTGAGATGACCAAATCTCCATTGGATCATGCTCGACCCAACCGGCCTGAGGATAAATCTGGGTAAACTCACGCTGCGCTACCGCAACCATGTTGGCTTTATGGTCAAATACAATGGCACGAGAGCTGGTTGTGCCTTGATCTAATGCAATAATGTATTTCTTAGCTTGCATATCACTATCTCATATTATTTATTTTAGTTTGTTCACATAAACTGAAAGTAGTGAATCAACTACCCGTTTATTTATGTGATTTATCATGCTTTACATTGCAATGCTTGTGCTGTCATCACAGTTATAAGGGTTTATTCTACCTAGACATGCTATGTCACTTTGGGGTAAAGCCAGTAAGCACCTAATAACTTAGCATATGACGATGGCTTTACTTCATACTTTGGCTTGTCAAATATAGCTGGCGTATCGATATTAGTCTTATGATTTTCAAATAACAAAAAGCCCCGCAATTGCGAGGCTTTAAATGTATTAATAATACTGTCGACTACATTTTGTAGCTAAACTGCACACCTGCTAACCACACATCGGCTTCAACATCACCGCTGTAGTTCACAGACGCTAAACCTAATAAGTCTTGAGTCTCATCAATTGGTGCATCACCAATGCCTTTGATGTAAGTGATGGCAAAATCAACCGTAAGGTTTTTACTGGCTTGATAACCCGCACCGGCACTAAACCATAAACGATCTGAATCTGGGATTGTTGTGGAACGGTATTCGTCTTGCGCAGCACCTTGATCTAGTGCCATACCGCCACGAACTAACCACTTGTCATTGAGCTGGTAAGTGGTACCTAGTGCAAAGCGCCAGTTATCTTTGAAGTTTTCTTCTTTAACTAAATCAGACTCCAATGGTAAACCCGTTGTTGCGTCAATTGGCTTAGTTTCGCCAGGGAAGTATGCTACCAACTCATCAAAAACACTCCACTGAGTCCAGTTAACGCTGGCGTGCATGGCCCAGTTTTCAGTTAATTGGTGATGAGATGCAAGCTCTGCAAAAGCAGGGATCTCAATCGGTAAGTAACCTTCAATACTAACATTTTGACCACCGTCATAAAGTAGCCCAGACGCATGGCCGTCCAGTTCTAGCTCTACCCCACTGTGATAAGCAAAACCTAAACGGTGCTTGTCATTAATCTGCCAGCTAGAACCAATTTTCCAACCGATGGCGATATCATCACCTTCCATGTATTTAAGACTTGTGCCAGCAGCCGGAAGCATAGGTGCTAAATCAGGCAACTGAGCTTTAATACCATCAATCCAACCTGGCATTGATGCGCCAACATTACCTTCACCGTAAACAATACGCAGACCCGCACCAATGCTAACCGCATCATTGATTTTATAGCCAATGTTTGGGTTAAATTCTACGGTGGTGATTGCAGTATCATCACCAAATATCGCTGCTGAATGAGTTGCATCCAATTCTGTCGCTAAGCCGTAATTTGAATGAAAAGCCAGGCCCCAAGTCCAGTTATCGTTTAACTGATTCGAGTAATAAAAATTTGGGATAAGCGCATCACCGGCAAAATCGATGGCGTTGCTTGGGATAACAATTGGATCAGCCCCTAATAAAGGCGATGAAATACTGGTTTCACCCAGCACATCAACATTAGGCATAATATAAATAGCACCTGCAGACAATTGGCGACCTTCAAGGTAAGTCAACATGGCAGGGTTTTTAGTTTGGGCGCCAGCATTATCCGCCATCGCAGCTTCACCAGCAAAAGCACGGCCTAAACCTGTAGAAGAATATTCAGCTAATTGAAAGCCTGCTGCACTTACTTGAGTCGTTGCCCCTAACAGCATGGCGCTTACTGCCACGGTTAATAATTTCTTTTTCATCATTTGTCCCCGGGTATGCAAATTTATTATTTGCTTAATCTCTTACATCATTAGAGCAATAGCTCAATTTGAAATCGGGGCAAGTGTACTGATGCAGAATATATTTACAACTAAATGCCTAAAAACAGAAGAAATAACTACCTTTTCGGTGTTTGCAATATTTTTAAGTGATAAGGATCACACACCAAGCGAGAAAAAGCGTCAATTACACTAATTGATTCGCTGAAGCATATTAAAAATAGTTAACCAAAATATTTTTAATATTGATATTCAATAACTTACTAAAGAATATACAACTCACAAACCTGCGCTGAATTTTATAGTTTTTTTAACTACCGATATAAACCGCCAAATCTTATGAATAAATAAACCAATAAATACAATGTGATATATAGTAAATTATTGTTGAGACACATAAAAAAGCCTTCTAGGGTTAGCTAGAAGGCTTTATTTAATACCACGTAGGTACAAGTGTAAGCTTAAATGTTAATCGCCAATGTTGAACTTACAATTGACTCGTCACTCTTACATCAGCCACGCCAAGCAGGAATATTGGCTTCATAGTCGCTAATTGCCGCAGCAAATTCCAGCGTTAAGCCGATGGCATCTAAACCATTAAGCAGCTTGTGCCTTGCTGACTCTGCCAATGAAAAGCTAAATGTACTGCCTTGTGGTGACGTTACAGTAAGAGCTTGCAAATCAACACTGATTTCAGCTCCTTCTTGAGCATCAACTTCAGCCATTAATTGGCTCACTTCCGCTGCGGTTAACTTCACAGGTAATAAGCCATTGTTAATGGAGTTACCGTAAAAAATATCTGCAAAACTTGGCGCGATAATCACCCGTAGCCCAAAGTCAGCTAATGCCCACGGTGCATGTTCTCGACTTGATCCACAGCCAAAGTTTTCTTGTGCTAGCAATATAGACGCGCCTTTATAACGCGGTAAGTTAAGTGAAAAAGTCGGGTTAGGCTGCTCGCCCGCGTCATCTAAATAACGCCAATCATGAAATAAGTGCACCCCAAAACCATCACGAGTGACTTTTGATAAAAATTGCTTCGGGATAATTTGGTCGGTATCAATATTTGCGCTATCTATTGCAACCGCTAAACCCGTATGTGCTGTAAAAGCTTGCATCTGTTTCTCCTAGTGGGTTGGCAATTAATAAGGCTTACGAATATCAACAAAGTGACCGGCAATCGCTGCAGCTGCAGCCATAGCAGGGCTCACTAAGTGAGTTCGACTGCCACGCCCTTGGCGACCTTCAAAGTTACGATTACTAGTAGATGCACAGCGATCGCCAGCCTCTAAACGGTCATCGTTCATTGCCAGGCACATTGAGCAACCAGGCAAGCGCCATTCAAACCCTGCCTCTAGGAATATTTTATCTAAACCTTCCGCTTCTGCTTGCAGTTTCACCTGTCCAGAACCCGGTACCACAATAGCGGTGACGCCTTCGGCCACTTTACGGTTTTTAGCATGATGGGCTGCGGCACGTAAATCCTCAATACGGGAGTTAGTACATGAGCCAATAAAGACTTTATTAACCGCAATATCCACCATATTGGTGCCAGAAGTCAGGCCGATATACTCAAGCGCTTTTTCCATGCTGTCACGCACAGTTGCATTGGGCTCAGACTCAGGGTTAGGCACTTGTGCATCAATAGATACCACTTGGCCTGGATTAGTGCCCCAAGTTAACTGCGGCGCGATTTCTGCAGCTTCAAGTACCACTTCGGCATCAAATACTGCATCAGCATCCGTTTTAAGTGCGGTCCAATCTGCAACTGCTTGCGTCCAAGCATCAGCTTTAGGGGCAAATTCACGACCTTCAAGATAATCAAAAGTAGTTTGATCAGGTGCGACCATGCCAGCTTTGGCGCCCATTTCAATGGCCATATTACATAAGGTCATGCGCCCTTCCATTGATAAAGCTTCAATGGCTTCGCCGCAAAACTCAACCACGTAACCGGTACCGCCATCCATACCCAAACGGCCAATGATAGCCAATACAATATCTTTAGCCGTAATGCCCTCAGCCACATGACCACGGACTTCAATTTTCATGGTTTTAGCTTTTAACTGACGTAACGTCTGGGTGGCTAACACATGCTCAACTTCAGAGGTGCCAATACCAAATGCTAATGCGCCAAAAGCGCCGTGGGTTGCTGTATGTGAATCACCACAAACAATCACAGTACCGGGCAAGGTAATACCAAGCTCTGGCCCCATGACATGGACTATGCCTTGATTTGGATGATGGATGTCATATAGCTTCACGCCAAATTCTTTACAATTTTGCGCTAGGGTTTCCACCTGAATACGCGCCATTGGGCTCATGGCATCAAGGCTAGCACTTAAGGTCGAAATATTATGATCCATAGTGGCAAAGGTTTTTTCAGGGGCGCGTAATTTACGACCCGCTGTTTTTAAACCACTAAAAGCCTGTGGTGATGTCACTTCATGAACCAAGTGACGGTCAACATAAACAATCGGCGCTTCTGAGTCAGGTGATGCGACAATATGGGCATCCCATACTTTCTCATATAAGGTTTTTGCTGCCATTAGACACCTTCCTTAATAGCATTAGCGATATAGTCACCCATTTCACTGGTTGATTTTGCATTATGACGCTCATCGCTACTTAATAGCTCACCAGTTAAATAGCCAGCTGATAAGGCTTTACCTACTGCGCGTTCTATCGCACTCGCGGCATCTTCAAGTTTTAAGCTATGGCGTAGTAATAAGGCTGCAGATAGAATTTGCGCCACAGGGTTAGCAATGCCTTGACCTGCGATATCAGGTGCACTACCACCAGCAGGTTCATACATACCAAAACCGCTGCTGTTAAGGCTTGCTGAAGATAATAGCCCCATTGAGCCGGTTAACATGGCAATTTCGTCTGACACTATGTCACCAAATAGGTTCGAACACAGCATCACATCAAATTCATTTGGGCGACGTAATAATTGCATGGTGGCATTGTCGATGTAGATATGTTCAAGCTCCACATCAGGGTAGTCTTTAGCCACTTCTTCAACCACTTCACGCCATAACACTGAACAGGCTAATACGTTAGCTTTATCTACTGAGGTGACTTTTTTGCGGCGACCTTGAGCAGACTGAAACGCAATTCGGGCAATACGCTCTATTTCACGACGGCTATAGCGCATGGTATCGAAGGCTTCTTCATCCAGGCCTTCGCCTTGACGACCTTTTGGCTTACCAAAGTAAATGCCACCCGTTAATTCACGCACACATAACACATCAAAGCCACGTGAAGAGATATCACTTCGCAATGGTGACATATGTTCAAGCCCTGCGTGTAATTTTGCCGGACGTAAATTACAAAACAGTTCAAAGTGACCACGTAGCGGTAATAATGCGCCACGCTCTGGCTGATCATTGGGGGCTAAGTTTTCCCACTTAGGCCCGCCAACACTGCCGAATAAAATGGCATCTGAGGCTTCACAGCCTTTTAAGGTTGCATCAGGCAGCGGGCAACCATGGTTATCAATGGCAATACCACCCACATCGTACTCAGCATATTCAATGTCCAGCGCAAATCGGGCTTCAACTTCATTAAGCACTTTACGTGCCTCAGCCATGACTTCTGGCCCAATACCATCTCCGGCCAATACAGCTATTTGATAACTCATACTCCACCTAACTCCCTTTCTTTATGAATCTGTTGTTTAAAATCAGCCACTTTATCGGCGCGATAGGTTAAGTTCATGACATGAACTAACGCTTGAGCCGATGACTCGACAACATCTGTTGCCAAGCCGACACCATGGAATGTTTGCTGATTGTATTCAGCTGTAATATCCACTTGGCCTAAGGCGTTTTGCCCTTCGCCTTTAGCGCTTAATTTGTAATTAGTAATATTGATGCTGCGACCAGTTGCACGGGCAATAGCATTGTATGCTGCATCGACTGGGCCATTACCGGTTGCCGCTTCGGTTATTTCTTTGTCATCAACCACTATACGCACCGTGGCAGTGGCTACACCTTCAGTTGAATCTGAGTGCACCATTAAATGTTGCAGTGAGTACTTATCATCATCTTGAGATTGCGCTTCGATAAACACTAAGGCTTCAAGATCATAATCAAATACCTGGCCTTTTTTATCTGCCAATTTCAAAAACTGATCGTAAAGACTATCCATATCATAATCGGTTTCTTTATAGCCCATTTCTTCCATGCGGTGCTTAATCACGTGGCGACCTGAGCGCGAAGTCATATTCAAGTTATTACGATTAAGGCCAATGCTTTCAGGCGTCATGATCTCATAGGTATTTTTAGCTTTTAGCATGCCATCTTGGTGAATACCCGATGAATGCGAAAATGCATTAGTCCCCACTACCGCTTTATTAGCCTGAATCGGCATATTACATAGCTGGCTTACAAGGGATGAAGTGCGGTGAATTTCTTTGGCATTAATGTTGTTTTCAAGCCCGAGTAAATTCTTGCGGGTTGCCAAAATCATCGCTATTTCTTCTAATGAACAATTACCAGCGCGCTCACCAATACCATTAACCGTACATTCAATCTGGCGAGCACCATGCTCAACAGCAGTAATTGAGTTCGCTACCGATAAACCTAAATCATCATGACAATGCACCGAAATCACCGCTTGATCGATATTCGGCACTCGGTTAAATAAGGTTTGAATAATGCCGCCAAACTCACTTGGGACGGTGTAACCCACGGTATCTGGGATATTAATGGTTCTAGCACCCGCTTTAATAGCTTCTTCTACCATACGGCAAAGGTTATCAATGGGGGTACGCCCAGCATCTTCACAAGAGAACTCAACATCGTCAGTAAAGCGGCGGGCATATTTAACCGCACTCACTGCCATTTCTAATACGTCATCAAATGAACGCTTTAATTTGCTTTCAACGTGAATGGTTGAGGTTGAAATAAAGGTATGAATTCGAAACTGATCAGCAACAGATAATGCTTGCGCTGCGGCATCGATATCTTTTTCTAATGCACGAGATAAGGCACACACTCGGCTATTTTTAATGGTTTTTGCAATGGTTTGCACTGACTGAAAATCACCAGGCGATGACACAGGAAAGCCCACTTCCATAACATCAACACCTAAACGCTCAAGAGCCAATGCAATTTGCAGCTTTTCTTTAACCGTTAAACTGGCTGCTAACGCCTGCTCGCCGTCTCTTAATGTGGTATCAAATATTATGACTCTATCGGACATCTTTTTCTCCATCGAACCTGGTTATTCACGTTAAAGTTTGTTCGCTTTGCTAATGGATTTGAGTGCTTTGCTCATTTAGTTCATTAGACTTTTTGTTTGTTATATAAATCAATCAGAGGCAGAAACAAAAAACCCCGCGGCTATTAGCGCGGGGTTTGTGAATACTAGTAAACTTATTTAGCTTGTAACACAAAGGACTCCGCGCAAATATTGCGTAAGAGAAGAAGGAGACCCAGTAAAATGTTACCACTATAAATATTCATTTTATTTAACTAATTATTCTGCGATTAATTTATCTATACCCACTTTTTATCCTGACCAGCTGGCTGTGTCAACCCCAATTTATTCATCTTTTGTGCAACACTGCAGCTTAAAAGCCTGAATTATTCATCGCTTTTAAGCACAAATAAATCCCCACATGCCCGTACACTGCTGTTTACACGTAATTTATCGTTTATTTTTGACTTTATTAATATGCAAAAAAATGGATTTGAAATTTCTAATATTAATCTGTTTAAAGGAAGGCTTTAGTTATATCTAAGCACAAAGAAGCTTAGCTCTTTACGAGGCTAAGCGAGGAAGATAAACCATGACATGCTTGTTTTAAAATGCAAACAGACTAGGGCAATCAAAGCCATCAAATGATTAGGTAGGAGTGTTTATCAGGAACTAGAACCAGCATTAGCGGCTAAGTAGTCACCGCCAATGCTGCAGATAAGCAGGTTAAGCTAAAGCAATTAACATAGCCTTGAAGGCGAGTGAGTTAATTCTCAATCAAATACTGACTAATTTCATCAAGAAAATCACCGCCGAAGCGACTTAGCTTTCGCTCACCGACACCATTTACTGCCAGCATTTCACCGGCACTGGTGGGCACCATCGCCGCCATTTCCGCTAAGGTGGCATCATTGAACACCAAGTATGGTGGCACATCATGTTTTTCAGCCAGTTCACGGCGCAGTAGCTTGAGCCTGGCAAACAATTTACGATCATATTGCTGCGGTGCACGTGATGAACTGGTGCGGCGCTTAGTAGTCACTAATTGAATGCGAGGTTCAGCTAGCTGTAAGCTGGCTTCCCCGCGTAATATTGGTCGTGCTGATTCATTTAGCTTTACTGAAGAGCCGCGAGTAATATCTTGGCTCGCTAAACCTAAATGAATAAGTTGCCTAATCACACTGAGCCAATATTCATGACTGTGATCTTTACCAATGCCCCAAGTGGACAGCTTGTTATGGCCGCGATCCATCACGTTGGCGGCTTTTGAGCCCCGCAGTACATCAATGACTTGGTTAACACCGAAATATTGATTGAGTCTAAAAATGCACGACAGCACTTTTTTGGCATCTTCGCTGCCATCATAACGCTTAGGAGGGTCGAGACAAATATCACAGTTACCACAAGGTTTTGAGCCAGTTTCATCAAAGTAATGCAGTAATACTTGTCGACGGCAGGTTTGCGCTTCAGCAAAGGCTGCCATGGTATTCATTTTATGTAATTCAACGTCTTGCTGTGGGCCAGGTTCTGATTGCTCAATCAAGTGCTTAACGCGGCCTATATCGGCAGGATCAAACAACATATAAGCTTCGGCATCTAAACCATCACGGCCGGCACGGCCTGTTTCTTGATAATAAGACTCTACACTTTTGGGGATATCGTAATGCACCACAAAGCGGACGTTGGATTTGTTAATCCCCATACCAAATGCCACAGTGGCGACCACAATATCGATTTTGTCTTTTAAAAACTTATCTTGAATCGCGCCACGCTCTTCTTGGGTCATCCCCGCATGATACGCCGCTGCACTAAAGCCTTGCAGTTTTAAGCGATCGGCAACTTCATCGACTCGCCTACGGCTACTACAATAAATGATGCCATTACTGCCCTTTTGCAATTGTAAAAACTGTTTGAGCTGGTTAGCGGCATTAAGTTTTTCAACCACGGTATAGCGAATATTGGGGCGATCAAAACTGGAGAGTAAACAAAAAGGACTGATTTGAAGGCGCTGACAAATACTTTCACGGGTGGCCTGATCGGCCGTCGCGGTTAACGCCATCAGTGGCACATACGGGAACAACTGTTTCAGTTGGCCAAGGGCGGCATATTCAGGTCTAAAATCATGACCCCATTGACTAATACAGTGAGCCTCATCAATGGCAAACAGTGAGATTTGTAACTCATGCATCCGCTCGATAAAGTCAGGCCGCAGCAAACGCTCTGGTGATACATAAAGCAGTTTAATTTCGCCTTTGTGTAAGCGTTTTAAAATCTCAACGGTTTCATCGCGGGGTAAAGAGGAATTCAAATATGCGGCGGCAACACCTGACTGAGTCAAGCTATCAACTTGATCTTTCATTAACGAAATCAGCGGCGAGACCACAATGGTTAATCCCGGGAGGATCAATGCTGGCAACTGATAACACATACTCTTACCGCCACCGGTTGGCATAATCACTAGGGTATCTTGGCCACTTAAGGTCTGCTCAATGATCTCACGCTGACCTTCGCGAAAGTCACGATAACCAAAGATTTGCTGTAATTGCTGTCCAAGCACATCTTCCACAACTGGGGTTGCTGAGACAATCGCTTGCGCTGGAACTTGAGACTCGACTGGGCTAGAAATAAGATTATCCATTAATAGGGCTTGAGATCAGATGCAGCATTTTAAAGCACTGAGGCGAAGATGTCTGCACACAAACCGCAACAGCTCAAATATGCAGCATTGATTTTACCAAAGGGATTAGGCTAGATTAAATGCTCTACAATAATAACGATAGAAATTAGGCTGCATATGACTACGGATGTCCAACTACAAGCATTAAAGCAAGTCGCTGAAATATTTGACCAACATGTGCCATTTCATAATTTACTCGGCTTAGAGATAAAGCGCTATGACGAAAATGGTGTCGAAGTGGTGATAAAAATGAAGCCTGAGCTTATTGGTAATATTCATCAAAATATTTTACACGGCGGAGTGACGGCAACCTTGCTCGATGTAGTTGGCGGGCTGACCTGTTTTGCCGGCTTAGTATCAAGCAGAGACGACTGGACCTTGGAGCAATTACAACAACGTCTAACCACCTTAGGCACTATTGATATGCGGGTTGATTTTTTGCGCCCTGGACGTGGAGAAATATTTACTGGCACTGGTTGCGTCATTCGTTCAGGTAATCGGGTATCAGTCTGTCGCATGGAATTACATAATGAACAAGGTACCCATATCGCCTTCGGTACTGGGACCTATATGGTGGGTTAACTCATTAGGACTAAATCCATAAAAAACGAACATAAACATAAACTTAAAACATATTAGCTTGCCGATTTATACCAACTGCGATAATGCTGAGGCTAATTAGTGGATCTTATTGAAAAATGATCCAGCTATTAGCTTGAGAGATCGGCAAAGGCAACCTACAATCGCCCTCTCTTTGTCAGTTGTTTGTGGAAATTCATGCAAGATATTGAAACACGTAAAGGCATTATCCTCGCCATTTGTGCTTATTGCTTATGGGGCATAGCACCACTGTATTTTAAATTACTGGCTGATGTGTCAGCCTTCGAAATCTTGGCTCACCGCGTGGTGTGGTCCTTTATCTTTATCATCATTTTAATGCAGTTTATTGGCGGATTTTCACGCCTAACACTGTTATTGAAAAAGCCAAAACAATTACTGGTGTTGGCGCTGACCTCGGTACTGATTGCACTTAATTGGCTGATTTTCATTTGGGCGATCAACAACGGCCACATGCTCGATGCCAGTTTAGGTTATTTCATTAATCCACTATTTAACGTATTGCTTGGAATGGTATTTTTATCTGAGCGGTTACGAAAATTACAGTGGTTTGCGGTGGCGCTTGCCTGTATCGGGGTGCTCATCCAGCTCATCTCCTTTGGCTCTATCCCATTGGTGTCTTTAGCGCTGGCAGCATCATTTGGTTTTTATGGTTTATTACGTAAAAAAGTCAACATTGATGCTAAAGCGGGTTTATTGGTTGAAACCGCTATTTTACTGCCTGTGGCATTAGCTTATTTAGCCCTAACGCTTGATACCGCATCGGCAAATATGCTCACTAACGATATTGGAATGAACTTAACCTTAGTGGCCGCAGGTATTGTTACCACCATTCCACTATTGTGCTTTGCAGGGGCAGCCATTCGTATCCCATTATCCATGCTAGGTTTTTTCCAGTATATTGGCCCAAGTATCATGTTCATGTTGGCAATATTTTTATTCAAAGAGCCTTTTGATATTGAAAAAGGGGTCACATTTGGCTTTATTTGGAGTGCATTAGTGTTGTTTACCGCTGATATGGCGCTGCAGCGCCGTCGCCGTTTAAAGCAAAGCTAATAGCTATCGCCTTTTCAATGCTTCATTGCCGCAATGGCTTTCATTGCGGCCTCGTTATCCTCTAGGGTTACTAGCATTACATAGCCTCTAGTGGTTGGCAGTAGCAAGGCATCGTCCCTTGTGAGTGACACCAGCGCCTTATCGCCGTTTTTAAGGGTAAACCATCCTAGTGAGTATCCGGCAATGCCTATGCCGTTTGTACGCCACTGTGGCGTTAATTCTAATTCAGTTGTTAAGTCCACTACTCTCACTTGCTGCCAAAGTAATTCATCCGTGTTGAAATCCTGACTGTAAAGGGGGATCGATAACGTCAAAGGCTTATTGTCAGGCTTTAGCGTCAACTGGCTATTATTGGTTTGATACAGGGTCCATGAGAACAGCATAAACAGGAATAAAATAATCCCGTAGCTAACATACAACGCAGTGCTCGGTAATTTCTTTACCCAAATCAGCGCCGTTAGCCCTACTAACCCAACCAGCACCCCGACAAAATTGAACATGCCGTGACTGCTTAATCCTGCTAATGCTATTTCAGTCATTTTTCCTACTTAGTGATGTGTTTTTATAAGGATACATCTTTATTCATTTTTCAATATTATCATAATCTTCATAACATGCTGACCGGCATAGTTTTATCACCCCAAATCTTGCCTAAAAATCAGTAACCATGATGAGTTAACATCTGAAATACACAAAAATGCCACCGTAAAGTAACCTCCACGGTGGCATTGCTATAGCGGCTTAGCCTTCAGAAACCTTACAAATCTAACGCCAGAACTTTTGAATTGCGTTGGAAGTTATACAGCTTCTTTTTCGCATTAGGCAGTTGTTCAACATCAACAATATTAAAGCCGAACTCCAAGAACCAATGAATACTGCGGGTGGTTAACGCAAACAGTTTCGAATAACCTCGAACCCGTGCTTGGCCAATAATATTGTTCAGCAACACACTGCCTCTGTCAGCATCACGATAGTCTTGATGCACCACTAAACAGGCAAACTCACCGGCATTGTCTTCTTCAAAGGGATATAACGCCGCGCAGCCAATGACTAAGCTATCGCGCTCAATCAACATAAACTGCTCAATTTCCATTTCTAGCTGCTCACGGGAGCGGCGCACTAGCACCCCTTGCTCCTCTAATGGGCGAATAAGGTCTAATACTCCACCGATATCGCCAATGGTGGCGCGTCTTAAGCGCTCAGCGCTTTCAGTAACAATTTGGGTACCAATACCTTCACGGGAGAACAACTCTTGTAGCAAAGTGCCATCTTCAAGGTAGCTCACCAAGTGACAACGTGGAATGCCATTACGACAAGCATCAATACTGGCCTTTAAAAATGCCATGGTGCCCACACAGGATTTACCCGCCGTTTGCATTTCATCCAAGATGGACTGCGCGCCATTTGGCATCAGCTCAGCAATCACCTCGCCGTCTTTGCCCAAAATGCCGTGGGTATTACTAAAACCAATAATTTTGTCGGCTTTAAGCTTTATAGCCACTTTGGTGGCCACTTCTTCGGCGGTTAAGTTAAAACATTCGCCAGTGACAGAAACCGCAATAGGCCCCATCAATACAATACAATTTTTTTCCAGCTGGCGTTCAATACCTTGAGTATCAATACGGCGCACTTTGCCCGTTAGGCAAAAATCCACCCCGTCATCGACTCCCAAAGGCTGAGCAATAACAAAGTTGCCACTGACAAGGTTGATTTGTGCATTTTGCATTGGGGTGTTGCCAAGGCTCATTGACAGCCTTGCTGTAATATCAAATTGCACTGAGCCTGCAACTTGTTTAATCACTTTTAATGAGTCTTCATCAGTAATGCGCACGCCGTTGTGATAACTCGGTTCAATACCCGCACTGTGCATGGCGCTATCAATTTGCGGCCTTGCGCCGTAGACCAACACCACTTTAATCCCTAAGGAGTGCAACAAGGCGACATCGTTTAAGATGCCTCTAAATTGATTATGCAGCAGGGCTTCGCCGCCAAGCATGACAACAAAGGTTTTTCCGCGATGAACATTAACGTATGGCGCTGAATGGCGGAAACCATCAACCAGCTCTGTGGTTCTTAAAGGCACATTAACCCCTAAACAAATAATCAATCAGAACAGTCAGTGACAAAACCACCAACAAATATAATTACGCAATAATATTGCATTTAAATTCACTTTAAAAGCATTTTATCGCATTAGTAATAGTTTTAGACCATAAATAGTGCCTATAAAGCAGTAAATAAGCTCACATAACCGCCAAATAGTTCAAATGGCGTTTATGCATAAGGCGGCAATATAGCGTCAATAAGTGAATAATGAAGACAAAATAAGCGTAACGACCTCTATCACTGTAAGGCGTTGTTTATAAAGCAAGAGAAAAGCATAACTGATTGAAATTGATAACGCGGAGATCTGGATTACATTTTTGACAGGCAAAAAAAAAGCCCCATAAAGGGACTTTTTTAAAAGAACAAAATCAATTACTTGATTTTAGCTTCTTTGTACATAACGTGCTGGCGAATAACTGGATCAAATTTCTTGATTTCCATTTTTTCAGGCATGTTACGCTTATTTTTTTCAGTAGTGTAGAAGTGACCAGTTTTAGCACTAGATACTAATTTGATCTTCTCACGATTACCTTTAGATTTAGCCATTTTCTATTATACCTTCTCGCCGCGGGCACGAAGTTCTTTAACAACAACTTCAATACCTTTTTTGTCGATGATACGGATACCTTTGGTAGATACACGTAGTTGCACGAAGCGTTTTTCTTCTTCTAACCAAAAACGGTGGTTTTGTAGGTTAGGTAAAAAACGACGACGAGTCGAATTTTTAGCGTGCGAACGGTTGTTACCAACCATAGGCTTCTTGCCAGTAACTTGGCATACTCTTGACATGTCAATCTTCTCCAAAAACAATTTTAAAACGCTCGAGCATTTATGTGCCTCGTGTGGCCGTCGCCCGAGGCACAAAGAGGGCGCATTTTATACACGATAACAAAAATAAGGTCAAGCGTTGTTTAATTTATCCACCCGCGTTCAGCAAAAGAAACTATCTCCTGATCGCCTACAACCATATGATCTAAAAGAGAAACATCGATAGTAGATAAGGCTTTTTTTAATCTGTCAGTAATTTGCCGATCTGCCTGACTTGGCTCTGCAATGCCAGACGGGTGATTATGACACACTATGACTGCCGCAGCTTTTTTTTCCAACACCAAGCTCACCACTTCACGTGGGTAGACTGATGCAGAATTAATCGTTCCGCGGAATAATTCTACAAATTGAATCACTCTATGTTGGCTATCCAACAATAGTAATGCAAACACTTCATAGGATCGGTCTGCTAATTGTCTCATTAAATAGTCCCGAGTTAAATCAGGATTTACCAAAATTTGCCCTCTACGCAGATTTTCTTGCGAAATTCGCTTAGAAATCTCCGATGCCGCCTGTAATTGGGCATATTTTACCGGCCCAACACCCGACAATTGGCAAACTTGACTACGCGGTGCACAAAATAAAGCCCTTAATCCGCCAAACTGACCAATCATATCTCGGGCAAGATCGACCGCATTTTGACCTGCTATGCCATTTCGCAGTAAAACCGCCAGTAACTCGGCATCCGATAAATGCCCTGCACCTAAATGTAATAATTTGTCTCTTGGCCCTTCTCCTTCAGGCCAGTCTTTAATCGCCATAAACACTCCTTGTTTAATGTCATCCGTGATGGGGGCACTCATACTTGTATGAGTAAGTTATAGATAGTGGGTAGCAATAACTTTTTGTAAATAGCGAGTTGTGACCCTTAGTTGTTGTGACCCTTAGCACATCATTATGGTCTATATTTTTAATTTCGGATCATCATCCTTATTTAGATTGTGATATCTTAGCCGCAATATCGCGATGAGCAGGATTGAGCAAAACATGCTGACAAATAAAAAAGTCCTTCTAGGCATAGGTGGTGGTATTGCTGCCTATAAAAGTGCCGACTTAATACGCCGCCTTAAAGAGCGCGGTGCTGATGTTCGTGTGGTCATGAGCCAAAGCGCCATGGAGTTTATTACCCCACTGACAATTCAAGCGCTATCAGGTCATCCTGTGGCCTCAGATTTACTCGATCCAGCAGCTGAAGCCGCAATGGGACATATTGAGCTCGCCAGATGGGCTGATGTGGTTATCGTCGCACCAGCGACCGCTAACCTCATTGCGCGTATTAATGCAGGTATGGCAGATGAACTGTTAACCACCACCTGCCTTGCTACTGAAGCGCCAATTATCGTTTGCCCAGCCATGAACCAGCAAATGTATCGCAACCTTGCAACCCAAGAGAACCTTGCCAACATTAAACGTAAAGGCATCACCGTTTGGGGGCCTGCCAGTGGCGATCAAGCTTGTGGCGAAGTCGGCCCAGGTCGAATGCAAGAGCCCTTGGCCATTGCTGAGCAACTGGTGCAGTATTTCGCCCCAGCTGAAAAACCATTAAACGGTTACAAATTGATCCTGACTGCGGGCCCAACCCGTGAAGCAATCGATCCGGTTCGATACATCTCTAACCATAGCTCAGGTAAAATGGGCTTTTCATTAGCCGCAGCCGCAACCCAAATGGGCGCTGAAGTCACCCTCATTAGCGGCCCTGTTAATCTGGCCACACCTTCAGGCGTTAAGCGCATCAATGTCGAATCAGCACAACAGATGTTAGATGCCGTCATGGAAAACATTGAAGACCAAGCTATTTTTATCGGCTGCGCTGCAGTGGCCGATTACCGCATCGCCACCGTCGCTGAATCTAAAATCAAAAAGTCGGCTGAGCATATGCAACTTGCGCTCGTTCGCAATCCTGATATCTTAGCCAGCGTTTCAGCGCTAAAAAATCGACCTTTCACTGTAGGTTTTGCTGCAGAGACCGATAACGTAGAAGAATATGCCCGTGGCAAGCTTGAACGCAAAAAATTAGATCTTATTGCTGCCAATGACGTATCAATTGCAGGTCTAGGGTTTAACGCCGATAACAATGCGCTGCAGGTGTTCTGGAAAGACGGTAGTGAAAAACTGCCCGCAACAGACAAACTGACACTGGCAACGCAATTACTTACTTTGATAGCAGCAAAGATTAAAACATCATGAAAACACCTGTAGAACTTAAACTTCTCGACTCGCGTATTGGCAGCGAGTTTCCTTTACCTGCTTATGCCACCCCAGGCAGTGCAGGTATGGACTTACGTGCCATGATTGATACCACTATGGTTATCGAGCCAGGTGAAACCGTATTAATCCCAACTGGCATAGCTGTACATGTTGCCGATCCAAGCTTAGCTGCCGTGATCTTGCCTCGCTCAGGCTTAGGTCATAAACATGGCATCGTATTAGGCAATTTAGTCGGCTTAATTGATTCAGACTACCAAGGCCCCTTAATGGTGTCTTGCTGGAACCGCAGCGATAAAGCCTACAGCATCGAAATAGGCGATCGTTTAGCGCAGTTAGTTTTTGTGCCTGTAGTACAGGCGCAGTTTACCTTAGTCGATGAGTTTGATACCTCAGAACGTGGTGAAGGTGGATTTGGTCATTCTGGCACCAAATAACCTTTACAAGTAGTCACAATCCTAGGAATAAATAATGGCGGCTAGCCCAAAAATAAATCGTCGTGAGCACATTTTACAGTGCCTTGCGCATATGCTGGAAACCAGCCCTGGTCAACGTATTACCACTGCTAAGTTGGCAGCTGAAGTTGGTGTTTCAGAAGCGGCGTTATATCGCCACTTCCCAAGTAAAGCGAGAATGTTTGAAGGCTTGATCGAGTTTATTGAAGATGCGATTTTATCGCGCTTGAATATCATCATGGATGAAGAAAAAGACACCATGAAACGTTGTGAGCTGGTACTGCAACTCTTACTGGTGTTTTCAGAGCGTAACCCGGGGATCTCACGGGTGCTCAATGGTGATGCACTTTTAGGTGAAAATGAACGTTTACGCAGCCGCATTAGCGCACTGTTTGCCAAAATTGAAACCCAAATCAAACAAATACTGCGTGAAAAAACCCTCCGTGAAGGCAAAGGTTTTAATATCGACGAAGCCATACTTGCCAACCTACTGCTTGCAGTAGCAGAAGGGAGAATCGCTCAGTTTGTGCGTAGTGAGTTCAAACAAAAGCCCACTAAGCACTTCGATGAACAGTGGCAGTTTATTCAGCAGCAACTGTTGAGAAGCTAACCTATTAGCATTGTTAATATCGCTTATTATGGTCGTTGAATTAACACAAAACAACAACATATCTAAAACGCACTTCGGTGCGTTTTTTATTGCCGATAAATTGTATTTGTTAATTAAATGTCGTACTTTGGCTTTAGTTTATCGATAGCTATCGATAAATATTACCACTACAAAAATTAACAAGGATGTTTATGAAACACACTGCTGTTATTGCAGCCTGTCTGCTGGCCTTTATTCCCTCAATATCTCATGCGGCATCATTATCTGATGCGAGCCTTTTCAGTAAAGGGGCAAAGTTTAGCGATGTCAAAATTTCTCCAGAAGGTGATTACCTCAGTGCATTAACTAGCCACAATGGCAAAAAAACCTTAGTTATTTTAGAAACAAAAACCAAAAAGCTGCTCAATGCGCTCAACTTTCCAGGTAATGCCGAAGTCGGCAATTATGTATGGGCAAACCATGAACGTATTGTGCTACAAAAAGTCTATTTAAAAGGTTGGTCCGACATTCCACAATATTATGGCGAATTATTTGCTATTAACGCTGATGGCTCACGCAAAAAATACTTATTTGGCTATAACAGTGGCGAGCAACAAACCGGTTCCCATATAAAGAAAAACACCGCTATTAATGCCACTGCATTCATACTTGATCCAATGCCAGAAAACAATAAACACATGCTGGTCAATGCGATACCATGGAGCAGTGCGCTTTCGAGAGGTTATGATAGCCTTCAAGATGTATATCGTGTCGATCTCTATACTGGTAAAAGACGCAAAATCGTTACCTCTCCCATAGGTAAAGCTAGCTTTTTAACCAATCATACAGGCGAAGTAAAATTTGTAGCTGGTATCGATAGTCAAAATAAAACCCAAATATTTTATCGCCATGAAGGCGATTGGCTGAACAGTAGCAAGCTTAATCTTGGTTTGACTGATTTTTATCCCATTTCATTCGCCAATAACCCTGACACCATTTTTGCCGCAGGCAGAGAAGACAATCACACCTTGGGGGTGTATAAAATTGATTTAACTAGCGGCGAAAAGCAACTGGTTGTTCAAGATGAAGATGTTGACCCAAGCAACTATTGGATTAATAAAAAAACCAAACAGCTTTATGCCGTCGAATTCGATAGCGGATATCCAACTTATGCCTTTGTAGATAAACAAGATCCCCACTCCAAACTAGTTAAACAATTGCTGGCATCACTACCTGGACATCAAATCCAAATAGTCAGTGAAACTAACGACGCTAAACTCGCTATCATTAAAGCCTTCAACGATCGCAACCCTGGTGATTACTACTTATTTGATACCGAAAACACCAAACTTGAATATCTTTTGTCTGAAAAAAGCTGGCTAGACCCTGATGCCATGGCTGAAGTGAAACCTATCAGCTTCACCAGTCGTGATGGCAAAACGATTTCTGGTTACCTCACCTTGCCCGCAGGTAAAGAAGCCAAAAACCTACCACTGATTGTTAACCCCCATGGCGGCCCACATTATATCCGCGACAATTGGGGTTTTGACCCACAAAATCAGTTACTGGCGAATCAAGGCATGGCGGTATTACAGGTTAACTTTCGAGGTTCAGGTGGTTTTGGTGGACAATTTCAACAAGATGGTTATCAAAAGTGGGGCTCTGAGATTCAATACGACATCATTGATGGCACCAAATATGTAGTTGACCAAGGTTTTGCAGATAAAGATCGCATTTGTATTGTGGGCGGCAGTTTTGGCGGCTACAGCGCCCTACAAAGTGCCATTATTGAGCCTGATTTATTCAAGTGCGCCATTGGCTTTGCCGGTGTTTACGATTTAGAAATGATGTTTGAAGAAGGTGATGTACAAGAATCTCGAAGTGGCACTAGCTATTTAAAAGATGTGCTTGGGGAAAACCCTCAACAACTTAAAGCCATGTCACCCGCCTTTAATACCGATAAGCTTAAAGCCAGCTTATTACTCGTTCATGGCGGCAATGATGAGAGAGCACCCATTGAGCAGTTAGAGTCATTAGAAAAAGGCTTAAAGCAGCACAAATACCCTTATCAAAAACTAGTCATGGATGATGAGGGTCATGGCTTTTATAATGATGAACATAGAGCCAAATACTACAATAAGATGTTGAGTTTTTTGAAAGATAATCTCAAGTTGTAATTTTGTCGCCTCACACCAAAGCCGATACTTGACTAAAAAGGTCGGCTTTTTTTATTTCAATAATATTAATTTGACCTAAATCACGTTATTATCCCGTCCCTGATCTTTGATGCAGCGCTTGCCCATAAAGCGTTAACGTCATTTTTAGCATACACTCATTAAGTATTACCCCTGTGGTTGGAGGATAAGATGGCACTAAGTGAAGCCGCGTTGAAAGTTAAAGCAGCACTAACTGAACAAGGGCTTGAAACCCCAATGCTGCCTCAAACTTACACAGCAGAAGAGCGTAAGCAGAAAATTGAGCATCATATGAAAGAAATCCTGACATTAATGTCGCTGGATTTATCGGATGATAGCTTGATGGACACCCCACGCCGTATTGCCAAAATGTATGTCGATGAAATCTTCTCCGGCCTTGATTACCAAAACTTCCCTAAAATCACTGTCATCGATAATAAGATGGGCGTTGATGAAATGGTGCGAGTGCAAGACATCAGCCTCACCAGCACCTGTGAGCATCACTTAGTGACCATTGATGGCTTTGCTACAGTTGCTTATCTGCCCCGTACTAAGATTATTGGCCTGTCGAAGATTAACCGCATCGTGCGCTTCTTTGCCCAGCGTCCACAAGTACAAGAAAGACTGACTCAGCAAGTGCTGGTTGCCCTGCAAACCTTGCTTGAAACCAAAGATGTGGCGGTAAAAATGGATGCGGTGCATTACTGTGTTAAATCTCGCGGCGTTATGGACTCAACTAGCTCAACCACCACCACTGCATTAGGCGGGATTTTTAAATCAAACCCTGCTACCCGCGCTGAGTTTTTACATCAATCTAAGTGCTAATTTGCTCGGTATAAATTGGTAGCATTGCCAAACAACAGAATCAAAAAAGCCAGTCATATGACTGGCTTTTGCTTTTAGCTTTAAGTGAAGACGGATTAAATACCGTATTGCTCGCGGTAAGCACTCACTGACGCTAGCTCTTTTTCCATACCTGGTTTTTCAGATAAGTAGCTGATCAAGTCAGACAGCTTAACGATAGACACGATGTCACAGCCAAAGTCACGCTCAACTTCTTGAATAGCTGATAACTCGCCTTTGCCTTTTTCTTGTCTGTCTAGGGCAATCAATACGCCTGCAAGGCTTGCATCATGGGCTTCAATGATTTCCATCGATTCACGAATTGCGGTGCCCGCGGTGATCACATCATCCACTAACATCACTTTGCCAGCAAGTTCACTACCCACTAATGAGCCGCCTTCACCATGAGTTTTCGCCTCTTTACGGTTAAAGCAATATGGCACATCTTTATCATGATGATCGCACAAGGCAACCACTGTGGTCGTTGCAATTGGAATGCCCTTATAAGCAGGGCCAAACACTAAATCGTAATCGATACCAGAATCAACTAATGCAGCAGCATAAAAGCGACCAAGACGTGCTAAATCACGACCCGTATTGAATAAACCCGCATTAAAAAAGTATGGGCTAGTACGGCCTGATTTTAAGGTAAACTCACCAAAGCGTAATACCTGACGCTCAAGCGCAAATTCAATAAACTCACGTTGATATGCTTTCACATTATCTCCTTTATACTGTTATCATTTTTTGTAGAATACATTTTAAAAAAGGGCCCTAATGGGCCCTTAATTCAAATCAATTTTTAGCTTAATGCCGCTTTCTGAATGTCCACGATTTCGCGGATGCCGTGCTTGGCTAACTCAAGTAAGCTTAATAGCTCTTCATGACTGAATGGCTCGCCTTCAGCAGTACCTTGGATCTCAATCATCTTACCGGTTTCTGTCATAACAACGTTCATGTCAGTTTCAGCAGCGCTATCTTCGATATATTCTAAATCGCAGATTGGCTCACCTTTATAAATACCAACACTAACAGCAGCAATAAGGAACTTAAGCGGGTTAGTTTTTAAAATGCCTTTACCACGCGCCCAGTTTAATGCGTCTACTAATGCAACACAGGCACCAGTAATTGCAGCAGTACGAGTACCGCCATCAGCTTGAATCACATCACAATCGATAACGATAGTGTTTTCACCCAATGCTTTCATGTCTACAGCAGCACGTAATGAACGGCCGATTAAACGTTGGATTTCTTGAGTACGACCAGACTGCTTACCACGTGCAGCTTCACGTTGCATACGGCTATGAGTCGAACGCGGAAGCATACCGTATTCAGCAGTTACCCAGCCTTGGCCTTGGCCTTTAAGAAAACGTGGTACGCCTTCTTCAAAACTGGCAGTACATAAAACTTTTGTGTCACCAAATTCAACCAACACCGAACCTTCAGCGTGAGCTGTAAATTGACGAGTAATCGTAACTGGACGAGATTGTGCAGGTGTTCTGTCGCTTGGACGCATATGCATTTCCTATAGTGTGGAATTGATGACTTAATTTCGCAGCATATTATAGTGACTTGTTTCAGTGGATGCCACGCTTAACAAAACCCTTATTGGATTTTTATTAACAAAACGGCACACTGAGGGATTAAATATTGTTTAAATGATGTGAGACACATGAAAATTGCCATCTTTGGTGCCGGCTCAACAGGCTGTTTTTTAGCAGGCGAACTCAAGCTCGCTAAGCTTGATGTCAGTGTTATTTGCCGGCCACGGATTAAACACAGCATTATTGAAAATAACGGTATTCGGCTTACCGACTATCAAGGCTTAGATCAACGCGTCATGCCAGATGCACTGATGACCGATATCAACCAGTCTGTTAATAAGAGCCGTAATAAAAGTGATAATAATAGCGGCGATAATGAGCAAATAACGCAATTCGATGTCATCTTTGTCACCCTAAAATGCCACCAACTCACCAGCATCATCGATGACTTATTAGCAATATCAACCCAGCAAAGCGCCATCGTATTAATGCAAAATGGCCTAGGTAGCCTTGAAATCCTTCAGCAAGCCTTTAAAAACCGCAATCAAGTAAGGCAAATCTTTCAGGGCATCACCCCGTTTAATGTATTGCAGCAAGACAACGCCAGCTTTCATAAAGGCACTGAAGGGGTATTTACCTTCGAAACATGCCCGCAAACTCACGCCATTGACACCGCGATGAACAATGCACAGGCAAATATCAGCTGCACATTAGCAACCGATATGACGGCCATTATTAATGGTAAATTACTGCTCAACCTCAATAACGCCTTAAACGCCATATGTGATGTACCGATAAAGCAGCAATTAAGCCAGCGCAAAACCCGAAAACTGCTGGCCATGGCAATGCAAGAGTGGCTTAAGGTCTGCAAACAAGCACACTTACCACTGGCCCAATTCACCAAAGTTAAACCCCGCTTGCTACCGCTGATTTTATCGCTACCTGATAGCTTATTTACCTTGATAGCAAAACCCATGTTGGCAATCGACCCGCACGCACGTTCATCGATGTGGCAAGATATACACGCACAGCGCCCCACAGAAATTGATTACCTAAATGGCGCAGTCGTAAAGCTTGGGCTCAACCACCAAGTGGCAACCCCAGTAAACAGCGCCATAGTCGCAGGAATTAAAAAATTAGAGCAAGGCAAGACAATCAGTATCGATGAGATTTACCGCATGATCCGAGCTTAACTCGCACCTATATAGCGCCAGCACTTACAGAAAGTTAGCCCTGATATACCGCTAGCATTGCTTTCAGCTAGATACAAAAAAGCCGAGCTCATCACTGCATGCAGCAACCAACTCGGCTTTTTAACGCCTTAAAACAATTAATAGTCGTAAATAGTCTCGCTAAATCTACTTAGTCTTTTTAATCATAGGCAGCACCAACAGCGCCACACCTACCACTAAAAATGGAATACTCAATAATTGCCCTGCACTCATGGTCCAATCTGTGGCATAAGCGGCTTGCTTAACCTTGACCATTTCGATGGCCCAACGTGCGCTGAATACGCTACACAAGAACAGTCCAAAAATAACCCCGTGCTTTTGTTTTAAGTTGGTAAATTTATACACAGCAAACAAAGCAATAAAGATAACTAAATAGCTAATGGCCTCATATAACTGCGCCGGATGGCGCGGCAGCATATCAATACGTTCGAAAATAATGCCCCACGGTTTAGTGGTCGGTAGCCCTAAAATCTCTGAATTGGCAAAGTTTGCCATCCGTACAAAAAAGCCAAATATCGCTGTCGCAATGGCTAAGCGGTCAAGTAAAAACAAAAACGGCATATCGGTTTTACGCTTGTAATAGTAAAGCGCTAAAATGGCACCTAAACCACCGCCATGGCTGGCTAAACCGCCTTCCCAAATGGCCAAAATCTTCATTGGATTGGCAAAATAATAACTTGGATCGTAAAAAAAACAGTGCGCTAAACGGGCGCCAACAATAATCCCCACCACACAATAAGTCAGTAGATTATCTAGCGATGCGACATCTAAACCTTCTTTTTTGTACATGTGCTTCATAACTTGAAAACCACTGGCAATGGCTACCGCAAACAAAGCCCCATACCAATGTACTTGTAAACCCATAAATGAAATTAATACTGGGTCGAGATTCCACACAAAATGGTCCAATTGACTACTCCAAACATTAACAACCACTCACGCAGCAGGCGTGAGCAAATAATTGCCGCTACTATAAACAATTCATCGGCTTAATTCGATGACTATGGTCACCACAGCAGACTATTTCCATGATAGGTAGACGACACTCGTACCTTAATCGCAATGCTGTGACTGATAAAAGCCGCTTAAGTTGCACACTAACCAGTATAAATAGCTCAAAAGCCAGTTGATAAAACTTGCTAAGCTTTGACCTTCACAATCAGCAGACTATAATCGACACACTATTTACGTTGCTAATTAATCAGGGTTCACAATGATCCAAAGTATGACCGCCTACGCTCGCATTGAGCACAAAGCCGAATGGGGCACAGCCTCGTGGGAAATCCGCTCAGTCAATCAACGCTACTTAGAAACCTACTTACGCTTACCAGAGCAAATGCGTAGCCTAGAGCCAGTATTGCGCGATCGCCTACGTAAACGCTTAAACCGCGGTAAGGTTGAGGTCAACTTACGTTATGAACTATCAGAGTCTGGCAGCAGTGAAATGCGCCTAAACCAAGACTTGGCCAAGCAACTACTTAACGCAGCAGAGTGGTTAAAGAAAGAATCTAGCCATGGCGAGCTTAACTTAGCCGACATTCTACGCTGGCCTGGTGTGATGTCTGGCGCAGAGCAAGACATGGGCGACATCAATAAAGACTTACTGGTGGCTTTTGATGGCGCTGTAGCGCAATTTATCGAAGCTCGCGGCCGTGAAGGTGAAGCAATCAATACTATGTTGCAAACCCGCCTAGACCAAATTGTTGAACAAGTGGCCATCGTGCGCGAGCACATGCCAGCCGTGATGCAATGGCAACGTGACAAGCTCACTAACCGTTTAGCCGAAATCACCGGCGAACTTGATCCAGCACGTATGGAACAAGAAATGGTATTGCTTGCACAAAAAATGGATGTCGCAGAAGAAATGGACCGCCTTGATGCACACGTTGCTGAAACGCGTTTAATCCTTAAAAAAGGTGGCGCACAAGGCCGCCGTTTAGACTTCATGATGCAAGAATTTAACCGCGAATCTAACACCCTAGCGTCTAAATCAATCAGCGCAGAAGTCACTGCAGCAGCGGTAGAGCTTAAAGTATTGATTGAGCAAATGAGAGAACAGATCCAGAATGTAGAGTAATTAGATTTACTTTTATAGCACGCAATAAAACCCAGCATCTGCTGGGTTTTGTGTTTGTGCCGATAAGTGTTTATCCATTGTCTAGGCAATCAAATTTCACACGCTATAACCGTTAAAATCACTTTTACACGCTATAGGCGGTAAGTTTGTATACCTTATCGCCTTCCCCTGCCTTAAAATCCATTCAAACCGCTGTTTTTAAAAGATTACCTTAATATTATTCACACCATTCATCTTTACAGGCATTTAAGTTATCCTGGCTGACAAATAGTAGATAACAACGAGCTTCAATGAATCAAGCAGGTATATACGAGCAACTCATTACCCAGTTGGTTGAGCACAACTTAGATCGTGATTCTTTTTATGTTGGTGAACGCACATTGGAAGCCGCTGAAGCGGCCACATTCTTATCTCGATTTTTAACCCGCATTATTGAAATCGCCATGGATTCTGTTCCCAATAGCGATACTAGAGTTCATCAGCAGATCAATTTAGCTAATGCTATCGTTCAGTGGCTCAGTACTCATATTCACGATAAAGAATTAATTAACGAAAACTTAATCGATAGCCAAGGAAAGATTCTTACTGCGCTATTTGATAAATCTAATCCCATTGCAGCTGATTTACCTAAGCACGTAGAAGCCATAATGCCAATCACAGGTCTCACGCAGAGTGAGTTATTTTGTGGCAGTAATGTGGGCGTTTCACTAGAAACTGAAATTAAAAGAGAGATCCTGTCATCTGACAAAATCTATTGGTTAGTTTCATTTATAAAGTGGGCAGGTATTCGAATATTTAAAAAAGAACTAGAATCTTTTACTCGCAGCGGTAAGCAATTAAAAATTATTACCACTTCATATATGGGCGCCACTGATGCAAAGGCGGTTGAGTTTCTAGCATCACTACCCAACACTGAAGTTAAACTTAGCTACAACACCAATCGTGAACGTTTGCATGCAAAATCCTATTTATTCATGCGTAACACGGGCTTTCACACCGGTTATATTGGTTCTTCTAACCTGTCACATTCAGCGTTAACAAGCGGCTTAGAGTGGAACCTAAAAATCACTTCTCAAGAAATCCCCCATATCATTGAAAAGTCGTTAAGTACTTTTGAAACCTATTGGGAGTCACCTGATTTTGAGTACTTTGACGGTAACATTGAAAGCCGTGAAAAATTGCATGTAGCACTGCAAGCAGCAAAGGGACAATTCAGTACCACAGCGCCGAGTTTCTATTTTGATATTCAGCCTCACTCTCACCAGCAAACCATTCTGGATAAGTTAAAAGTTGAACGAGCGCTACATGGCAGATACAGAAACTTGGTTGTTGCGGCCACCGGAACTGGGAAAACCATTATTTCAGCTTTTGATTTCGCACGCTTTTATCAAAATAATCCCGAAGCCAAATTCTTATTTATTGCCCATCGCGAAGAAATACTAAAACAAGCCCAAGCGGCATATCGTGGCGTGTTAAAAAATAGTGCCTTTGGTGAGTTATGGGTCGGTAATCACAAACCAACACAATTTCAGCAACTATTTGCCTCTATTCAAAGCCTAAATAATCAAATTGATAGCATAGCGTTGAGTGAAGATTACTTTGATTACATCGTCATTGACGAAGTACATCATATTGCAGCAAGTAGTTATAGAGCGGTATTACAGCATTTTGCCCCCCAAATTCTATTAGGCTTAACTGCAACACCGGAGCGCAATGACGGGGCAGATATTTTAACTGACTTTTGTAATGTCATTGCTGCTGAGATTCGCTTACCAGAGGCCATTAATCAAAGGCACTTATCGCCATTTCAATATTTTGCTATTGATGATGACACCGACTTAACACGAATATCTTGGTCAAAAGGTCGTTATGATATTGCCGAATTGACCCACCTCTATACTTATAACGATCAACGCCTACAGCGGATATTGCAAAGTCTTGACGAGATAATGACAGATATAACCCAAATGCGGGCGTTGGCATTTTGCGTTAGTAAAGCTCACGCAAAGTTCATGGCGCAAAAGTTTACCTTACATAATATTGCTTGTGGCGTATTAACTAGCGATAACAGTAACGACCGTGAAGTGTTGCAACAGCAGTTAAAATTAAAGCAAATAAATGTCTTGTTTGTGGTTGATATCTTTAATGAGGGGGTCGATATTCCCGAGTTAGACACCTTGCTTTTTTTACGCC
Organism: Shewanella sp. 4_MG-2023; assembly: GCF_030548015.1. NCBI lineage: Bacteria > Pseudomonadati > Pseudomonadota > Gammaproteobacteria > Alteromonadales > Shewanellaceae > Shewanella > Shewanella sp. 4_MG-2023. Next base: position 1,357 of record NZ_JAUORL010000033.1, on the reverse strand, counting down.
CTACTGAAAGTTTAACTATATTTTTGCAGCAACTGGGTCGCGGCTTACGATTAACTAATGATAAAGAATGCTGCACCATTTTAGACTTTGTAGGTAACTCACGACCTGAGTATGATTTTTCCCATAAATTTAGAGCATTAGTGGGTAAAACTAATCAGCCGATCGCTAAAGAAATAAAGCAGGGTTTTCCGCATTTACCTTTAGGCTGCCGCATTGAGTTACAAGAAAAAACTCAATCCATGATCCTTAAAAATATTACCCAAGCTACCCTCAATAAAAATAAGCTTATTAGCTTAATCATCAATTACCCGCATGTGACCAACCTGCCTTTAACCTTGATTAACTTCTTGCATATCCACCCAAATATAAGCCTAGAAGACATTTACAAAGTTAAACATGACAAATTAGGAGGATGGACTGTATTGCTGGCATTGAGTAAAGGAGAAGAAGTATCGCCAGATAGCAAAACAATTTATGAAGCCTATTATCGTGCGATTAAGAATCGCTTATTGAGCTGTTCATCTATTTCCTATTTACGCTTTGTAAAAGCGCTCTGTGAAAGTAACTTCCATAATCATTCAACCAACGAGCGACTTTTAGCACTAATGTGCCATTATGATTTTTGGGATAAAACAGGTAAAAGCGCTGGATTTAACACTCTGAAAGACAGCCTGTTGGCCTTACAAAATCAAAGCTTACAAGATGAGTTGAGCCAAGTCATGTCTCTACTTATAGAAAGACTTGAAGTAAATGAATTCTCTATGCAAGTGGTTAATAATTCAGTGGTAGATACGTCACCATTAAAAATGCATGTTCGTTACCCAAAAGAGCATATTCTAGTGGCTTTTGGTGACAGTACTTTCGATAAAAAATCATCAAGCCGTGAAGGTATTTTAGATATACCAAATTCCAATGTTGCGCTGCTATTTGTTACTTTAAATAAATGTGAAAAACAATTCTCAGCAACCACCATGTATCATGATTATGCGATTAGCCCGACCCTGTTTCATTGGCAAACCCAAAATAGTTCCAAACCATGTTCAGGCCGAGGTTTGAGTTATATAAACCAAAGTAAAAACGGTAAAACATTCATTTTATTTGTCAGAGAACAAGCTAAGGATCAACACGGCAGAACCATGGGGTTTGTTAACTTTGGCCCTATCGATTTTGTGAAATATGAAGGTAGTCAACCGATGAATATCACATGGAAACTGAAACACCCTATGCCAGCCTATTTATGGCATCAAACCGCTAAACTCGCTGTGGGTTAAATCAAGCATAATCAAGCATAATCAAGCATAATCAAGCATAATCAAGCATAATCAAGCATAATCAAGCATAATCAAGCATAATCAAG
>NZ_JAUORL010000032.1:0-55037 GCF_030548015.1 Shewanella sp. 4_MG-2023 | reverse complement strand
TTAGCGTTTATATCACTATTGGCATTAGCGTTTATATCACTATTGGCATTAGCGTTTGTATTAGTATTGGCATTAGCGTTTATATCACTATTGGCATTAGCGTTTGTATCACTATTGGCATTAGCGTTTATATCACTATTGGCATTAGCGTTTATATCACTATTGGCATTAGCGTTTGTATTAGTATTGGCATTAGCAATCGAGATCCCCGCAGTTAAGTTAAAGCGCATGGCATCTTCAAATGACCAATCGACTTCAATTAAATCTTCACGCTTGACTAAACTCGTCACCCCAGCCATTTGGTAGCTAAGCTGAAACAATACTGGCACCCAATCACCTTCAGGTAGGGCTTCAGTAAGCGGTTTAGGCGCCTGTTGATTCATGATAAAGCCAACCACATAACCGCCATTGGCTTGCTTGAACAATACGGTTTTTTGATTCTTTGGCTTACCGTCTCGTTTCATTAAGTTCGCAATATCACGAATACTGCCATAGACAGATTTAAACAGCGGGAACTTCATTAATTGACGCTCAAGCCAAGCGTATAACCAAGCAAATGGGCTAAATGAAAATAACAGCCCTGAAATAAACACTAACACTGCCACCAAAATAAACCCGGCGCCGACAAAGCTGTTTTCTAAATTAACAATATCCAGCAGTAAATGGCCTAAACCATCTAAAGAAATAAATAATGACCAGAATAACCACAGACTCAGTGCCATTGGCAGTAAGTTAGTTAAACCACGAGAAAGGGTGTTTTTCATTGAGCCTACAAAACGAACGAGGAATTACAGAAATTTTAACACAGTTTGCTAATGCTCCAGCCTATTTAGCCCCCTTGTTGAGCAAAGGCTAATTAACTTTTGTGAGTTGGCTCACAGCATTAGCACTACCAGCATAAAAGTGACAGCAATAAAAAAGTCCCATTAACCATAATGAGACTGTTATTTTTTGCTTGCAGGCAAACATAGCTTACATATTTAGATCTTTTTCCATCTCTTCATAGGAAGTATGGCGAACATCTTTACCTTTAACGAAATAGATAATGTACTCACAAATGTTTTTACAGCGGTCCCCCACACGCTCAACCGCCCGCGCAGCCCAAAGTACATCTAACACACCAGGAATTGAGCGAGGATCTTCCATCATATAGGTCATTAACTGACGAATAATCCCTTCATATTCTTTGTCTAGTTTGGCATCTTCTTTGTGTAACTCTAAGGCATTATCAGCATCCATACGTGCAAGCGCGTCCAGTGTCGAATGCAAGGTACGGGTTGCATGGCGACCCATGTTTTCAATACTCACCAATAATGGCTGTTGATTGTTTAAACGTTTATCTAATGCTGCTTTTGCGATACGTACACAAGCATCACCAATACGCTCTAAATCTGTAATAGTTTTAGTTATGGTGATAATTAAACGTAAGTCACTTGCCGCTGGTTGGCGCTTAGCAATAATGCGGGTGCATTCTTCATCAATTGACACTTCCATGCCATTTACGCGGTGATCGCCATTAATCACTTTTTGGGCAAGCTCGGCATCTAAGCTACCAAGAGCATCAAGGGCTTGTTCAAGTTGGCGCTCAACTAAACCGCCCATGGCCAAAACACGGTTACGAATATCTTCTAATTCAGCATTAAACTGTCCAGAAATATGCTTATTTAAACTTTTGTTTTCCATTACTTTATTACCTTAATTATCTCTGACTTTCTCACCAATGACTTGCCATAAGCGCCAGCTTACTCACTTCGTTATTATTAACCGTAACGACCTGTGATGTAATCTTCGGTTTTACGCTTTTGCGGCGTGGTGAAAATGGTATTGGTATCCGCATATTCAATCAACTCGCCCATGTACATAAAGGCGGTTTGATCAGAAACCCGCGCCGCTTGTTGCATGTTATGGGTCACTATCACTACTGTGTATTTCGATTTAAGCTCAGTGATCAGCTCTTCGATGGTTAAGGTTGAAATAGGATCCAGTGCTGATGTGGGCTCATCAAGCAATAACACTTCAGGCTCAATAGCAATAGCGCGAGCAATAACCAAACGTTGTTGCTGACCACCCGATAGGCCAAAAGCATTATCGTGTAAGCGATCTTTCACTTCATCCCAAATCGCAGCGCCACGTAATGACATTTCAGCAGCTTCGTCTAGTTCGCGGCGATTACTCACCCCTTGTAGGCGTAAGCCATAAACCACATTCTCATAAATTGATTTAGGAAATGGGTTTGGGCGCTGGAAAACCATACCGACATTTCGACGCAACTGAGCGACATCAACATTTTTGTCATAAATATTTTGCCCGTTCAGTAAGATTTCACCACTGATTTTACAGGTTTCAACCAAGTCATTCATGCGGTTAATACAACGCAGTAAGGTTGATTTACCACAACCACTTGGGCCAATAAAGGCGGTGACTTGTTTTTTAGGAATTTTCATTCCAACGTTATATAACGCCTGCTTATCACCATAACGTAAATCAAGGTTACGAATTTCTAGGGCAGTATCCTGTGCGGGTAAGTTTGCTAAATCAATAATGTTAGATTTAGTTGCGCGTTGATCAATTGAAATCATTTTTGTATTTTCCTCAGGATATCGCTAATTAATGTTCTAGCGAACGGAATTTTTCACGTAAGTGATTACGTACACTAATTGCTGTTAAGTTAAGTGTCACAATCACAGATACTAATAAGAATGAAGTCGCGTAAACCAATGGTCTCGCCGCTTCAACGTTAGGGCTTTGAAAGCCAACGTCATAAATATGGAACCCAAGATGCATAAACTTACGTTCTAAATGCACAAACGGGAAGTTCATATCAATCGGTAATGTCGGCGCCAGTTTTACCACGCCCACTAACATCAGTGGTGCTACCTCACCTGCTGCTCGGGCGACCGCAAGAATAAGTCCGGTCATAATCGCAGGGCTTGCCATTGGAATAACAATGCGCCATAAGGTTTCAAATTTGGTTGCCCCTAAGGCTAAGCTGCCTTGACGCACGGCACTTGGAATACGGCTTAAGCCCTCTTCCGTAGATACAATCACCACAGGTAAAGTTAAGATAGCCAAGGTTAAGGCTGACCAAATCACCCCTGGAGAACCAAACGTTGGCGCAGGCAATGCTTCAGGGTAAAACAGCTGATCTAACGAACCACCAAGCATATACACAAAGAAGCCCAAACCAAATACACCATAAACGATTGATGGCACACCGGCTAAGTTAATCACCGCAATACGGATCATCTTAGTAATTGGCCCTTTTTTGGCGTACTCATGTAAATAAATTGCCGCGATTACGCCAAATGGGGTCACGATAACCGCCATGAGCATCACCATAAATACCGTACCAAAAATAGCAGGGAACACGCCGCCTTCGGTGTTAGCTTCACGTGGGTCTTGGCTAATAAAACGCCCCATGCCCACAAACCAATGACCGAGTTTATCGACGATGTTCATGTGATTGACATAGCTAACATCAAGCACGCTATCAAGTTTTAAGGTGACCTCTTCACCGCGCATATCACGCACAACCACTGAATCTCGCGCCGCTTTGTCGCGCAGGGCAAATAAGTCTTTTTCCATAACTAAGTAGTCTTGGTTTAACTGCTCTGCTTGGGCGTCCATCTCAGCTTTAATCGCTGGAGTGAGTTTGCCATCCAGTTCATATTTACGCTCTTTTAGGCGCAAACGCTCTAAGGCATAGTTGACTGAACCAATTTCAGACTTTTGCAGTGCCAGCGCCTCATCAGCAATATCAACTGCACGCTTGATATGTGCTACTAACGAAGTTTCAATGGCCTCGCCGGTAATATTTAAGCGCTTACCGTCTTCAATGACCGCAATTGGATAACCGTAAAAGTTACCATTTTTAGCCCTTTCGAGCATGGCCACATCAGCTGGCTTTTCACGGCTGACGATATCGGTGCCGAGGATCCAGCGAAAATCTAAGCCAACGAATTCACGGTTACCGGTTTTAACTAAGTAACGAGTCACAAACTCGCCAGGATGTTCATCAAACTGATGACCCGCTGCAATTAAACGTTCAGTGGGCACTTCTTCACGGTCGTAGATTTCACCAATTAGGGTTGTTTTAACGCCATTATTGTCTTCTAGCTGCCACTGATAAATATCGGCAGGCCAGAAGTAACTTAAGCCGCGCCACGCAATCAATAACAACAAACCCAGTACTGCAATCAAACAAATGCTCACCGCACCGCCAGTCATCCAAATCCATGGAGAACCTGATTTAAACCACTTACCCATTGCACAAACCTCTCAAGGCGATTGGCGAAATATTAAAAACTCTGTTCATCTTCATTCCTTAAAGTGAGCTATAACGTTCACGTAGACGTTGGCGTACCACTTCAGCAATGGTGTTAAAGACAAAGGTGAATACAAACAACACAAATGCCGCAAGGAATAGCACACGGTAATGGGAACTACCAATGGCAGACTCTGGCATCTCGACGGCGATATTTGCCGCTAGAGTACGCATCCCTTCAAACACACTCCACTCAAGGATTGCGGTGTTACCTGTTGCCATTAATACAATCATGGTCTCCCCCACTGCGCGGCCTAAACCCATCATGATGGCAGAGAAAATACCTGGGCTTGCCGTAAGCAGCACCACGCGGGTTAAGGTCTGCCAGTTAGTCGCGCCCAGTGCCAGTGAACCATTTGATAAATGACGTGGCACTGAGAAAATCGCATCTTCAGCAATGGAGAAAATTGTTGGAATAACCGCAAAACCCATCGCAATACCCACAACAAAGGCGTTGCGTTGATCGAATGTAATGCCTAAATCATTGGTAATGAACTGACGGGTATTACCATCAAAGAAGGCGATTTCGATTACAGGGCTAATCTCAAATGAGAACCAACCCACAAACAAAATCACTGGAATTAACATGATCTCTTGATAGGTTTCAGGTAGGCGTTGCTTCCATTTCGCTGGCAATTTACTCCAGGTAAATGCACTGACTAAAATACTGGTGGGCAGTAATGTGAGTAACACTAAAATGCCCGGTAAGTGATCTTCAATCAATGGCGCTAACCAAAGGCCAGCTAAGAAGCCTAAAATTACTGTCGGCAGTGCTTCCATGATTTCAATGGTCGGCTTAACCACGCCGCGCACTTTTGGCGACATAAAGTAGGCGGTATAAATCGCCCCTGCAATGGCCAGTGGCACGGCAAATAACATTGCATAAAATGCCGCTTTCATGGTGCCAAAAGCTAACGGCATTAAGCTTAATTTTGCTTCAAAATCATCTGAGCCCGAGGTTGACTGCCATACATATTGTGGCTCTGGGTAACCTTCGTACCAGACCTTTTCCCACAAAGCACTCCAAGACACTTCAGGGTGAGCATTATCAACCGCGAAAATGTTGAGCTTATTATTAGCTTCAACCACTAAGGCGTTTGAACGAGGGCTAAATGCCATCGCGCCCGGGTTGGCGATATCAAATGTTTCAGTGAATAAGTTGCGCTGACTGGTGGTATAAAGCAGTGATAGCTCACCTTCAGGGCTGACTACCGCAAAACTTTTACGGTAAAACTCTGTCGTCATGGCTCCGACTTTAGCGTCATTGTCAAAGTGTCTTATTTTTTGATACAAACGACCACTGCGACCACTGACTTGGAAATACTGGTCAATTAAGCCATTATCATAACTGACTAAAATTGAACTAGCACCTGCTAGCAGCATCACTTTCGACACCACTGACTTACCATTTTTCACATCGATAACTTGCAACAAGCTAGGTTCGTCACTATTGCGAATATCATAAATAAACAGTTTATTCGATGTTGGCAGGATCAATTGACGATGATCCGGTGTCATTAAGGCCGTAAAGGCATTATTGGGTGCATCTTTGATATAGGTTAAATCTGAATACCATTCGATTTCTTCAGTCATCATGTTTTCTTCGCCTTCAAGGCGACTTAGCTTCCACGAGCCATTGTCATCTTGATAAGCAAAACCAACACGATTATCGATATAATCAAAAACCAGATTGTTAAGGGCTTGGCCTTCATCCACCATAATCGGTGTTTCACCCAGTGGATAACGTAATCTTGGGGTAATGGTGCGCTTGTTATCTGGGTAAGTTACTCCAAAATCCACCCCGACGATTAATGCTTCACCAGTGCTTAAGCCTAAGGCAAAACGTTGCTCGTTAGGTTTAGCTTTAGCGCTACTAACAACCGTTGCGCCCTTAGGAAGCTTAGGTTTGAAGCTGGTGATTAACTGACGCCCTGCAACTGAATAAAAATCAACTTGGCCATCGACTAATACCCGATAAGCAATTTCATTTTGCTCATCACTGCCGACCATTAAGGTCGCGACCTCAGTTTGTTGATAGCTGATGGTTGAAATAGGCTCAACATCGGCGCCATCAAATATAGGTTTAATCACATACAATAAATAAAAGAAAATCAGCAACAAAGCGACAAATACCATGGTGCCACCCACAGTGACACCCACTTCAGCTGCCTTATCCATAAACGCTCTACGGCTGGTTTGTCTGTTTACTAACAAACTCTTCGCCGCAGAACCAGGCTGACTTACCTGACTTTCCATTAAGAACCTCTATAATTAATCGTTAACGATATTTCGCTATGATTGTTTGATTCGCTGTGTTACTAACTAAACGGTGCTTTTTACTTAAGCGAACTGTTTTTTCTTTAAGCAAATTGCCAGTTTTAAAACAGCTATTTAGCTTGTGTTTATGGCAGACTATAAATGCCATATTTTATTGAGCTGAATTATATGACGTCTTTATGACAGTAGTGTTACAGCAGATTTATTTGTTAAAATTTTGGGAGTTTATTTTATGCTTCATTACCTGATAACCCTTCAAGCACCTGATAGAAAAGGATTAGTTGAACAAATCGCCAATGTAATAAGTCGTCATAACGGTAACTGGCTGGACTCAGAAATGCGTCATATTGATGGCATTTTTGCGGCAATATTACAGTTAGAAGTATCAGCCCTTAAATGGGACGCATTATTAGATGCTTTAGAGTGCATTGACGGCCTAACCTGCAGCTTTAATAAAACCAGCCAAACCCCTGTACCAATAAAACGTCTCAGCTTCAATTTAGTCGCTTATGACCGTGAAGGCTTAGTGCTGGAAATCTCAAATAAGATCAATGCCCTTGGGATCAACATCGAGCAATTTAGTAGCAAACAAGAAACTGCTGGCCACACAGGCATCGCCTTGTTCAGGGCTACAATGGGCTTGGGGTTATCAGATCCATGCCAAGAAGAGCAACTTACTGACTCTTTGTATGAGTTAGGTGATGATGTGGTATTAGATAAGCTCAGTAAAAGCGCTTAATAGTCAATATTTTTCAAGGCACTTGAACAGCATATTCAGAAGTATTGAAAGCTTGAGATGCAAAATAATCAGTCATGGCCAAGTCCATGACTTTTTATCCCCTACTTGAGCGTATTTAAGGAGTATTTCTCCCTAAAGCCAATCTAAAAAAGCGGTTAATCTAACGGGCATTCATCTGGTAGACTGCATGACATAATCAACAATAACACCACAATATAAGAGAATACCGATGTTAGGCACCTTATCAAAAATGCGCACTCACCTTAATGAACAAGATGAAGTGCAGTACGAACTGCCGGTTGGCGATAATAGCGTTGCGCTAAACCCATTAATTGGTAAAACCCTAACCCTTAGCCATACAGGCAATATTTTCTGTTGTAATTGCGGTAAAAAAACCAAGAAGAGCTACTCTCAGGGCCACTGCTATGTGTGCATGCAAAAGCTGGCAAGCTGTGATTTATGCATCATGAAACCTGAAACCTGCCATTTTGATCAAGGTACTTGCCGTGAGCCAGAATGGGCGCAAACTCATTGTTTTGTGCCTCACTTTGTTTACCTATCAAATACTTCAGGCATCAAAGTCGGCATTACCCGTTACACCCAAATCCCCACGCGTTGGATTGACCAAGGTGCCACCCAAGGGCTACCTATTTTCAAGGTCTCAACTCGCCAATTGTCAGGTTTAGTGGAAGTTGAGTTTGCTAAACTCATCAATGATAAAACTAATTGGCAAGCCATGTTAAAGGGCAATGCTGATGATGTTGATTTAGTAGAAATGGCTCAGCAATTAATGCCTGAAGTAGAGCAGAGACTCGTTGAACTGCAGCAAGAAAACCCTGATTTTGTTATCGAAAGGCTCGATAATTCGATACAAAGCATTCATTTCCCTATCACTGAATTTCCTAAAAAAGTTAAGTCGCATAACTTTGATAAAACACCTGAGGTCACCGGGGTTTTACAAGGTATCAAAGGCCAGTACTTAATCTTTGACACTGGGGTGATTAACATCAGAAAGTTTTCATCTTACGAAGTAGAAATCGCGCAATAGCCAGTCACCTTGCGTTAATTCTTCATATAAATGTGATTGTTTAGATTAATACTAACAGCTTGCTTTAACAAAAAAGCCGCCGACATCACTGTCGGCGGTTTTTAGTTTTTGGACGCAATTGCTTAATTAAAGCCTTGTTAATTATTAAATAATTCAGTAACTGTCATTATGTGGGATAGCTCTTAGCATCATGGTGGTTAATTTATCAAAGCGTTGTTCTCGATTTTGAACCGGTTTATCTGTTTCAGTGAAACCTTGAGCAAGTACACGCCAAATAGGTTGTTGACTATTAGGAATAAATATCGCTACAAGTACAGAACCCTTTTCAAACTCGTCATCTATCCCTGCTGTGGATAGTCCAGCGACTAAGCCAGCCTTGTCCATAATATCTTTATCGCTCATTTCAGACTCTAACGCCATGCCAAAGCCAATGACCATACTTGGTGATTGTGTTTCATCCACCAAAGAATAGCCTTTTTTATCCATAATTTTGGTGATTGACTGCCGCATATGGCGGATCAGTTCTTCATCATCTAGCTTATTATTGGTGTGAACTGTAAACATAGTTGGGTGCCAAGCAAAAGTTTTTGCGTTGGCTGTTATTGCGGTTAAATCACCTGTGGTCACCATAGTAACACTTGTTGGCACATGGACTTCTGTGGCCTCTTTACTGGTGCAGCCAGTTAAGAAAATCAATAATAAACTCACCCATAAAAAATGTTGTTTCTTTATCATTTACGCCTCAACTATCTATTTGAACCAGATTGGTAGTTTAGAAGGTTACAAAACCTCTTATTAATATAAATCTACCATATAAACCATAACCTAACCTGACTGAAATTCAACGAGATCACAAACTTAATAGCCAGTATTCACCATCCAAGCACTTATAAAACAAAACACAGGCGTAACACCAGCGCCACTCAAACCCATCATTTAGCAAACCAATGTAACTCACAAAAAATGCTGGCATTGTCATTCGCATCATTCAGGGATTAATTTTCACTAGGTTACTGTTTAAATTAAGGCTAATATGCAGTTCAAAAATCTTTTATCCTAACCCCCAAAACAAAACCTTATATGGAATTAATTTTTACTATTGCATTATTCGCCTTTTCAGCCGGTATAACCCCTGGGCCAAACAATATTATGTTGATGACCTCAGGAGTGAACTTTGGTGTTAAACGTAGTATTCCCCACTTGATGGGTATTTCTTTGGGCTTTCCGACCATGATACTGGCCATTGGTCTGGGGTTAAGTAGCTTATTTCAAACCTACCCCATCATGCACCAAATTATAAAAGTCGTTGGGATCACTTACTTACTTTACCTTTCTTGGCTAATTGCTAACAACAACAGTAATTTAGAAGGTAAACAAACCAGTAAACCCTTTAGCTTTATACAAGCTGCAGCCTTTCAATGGGTCAATCCTAAAGGCTGGATAATTGCAATTGGTACCATTGCGACTTTCACGAACATTGAGCAACCGTTAACACCTCAAGTGCTCACTATTGCCATGGTCTTTTTATGTATCGCACTGCCCTGTGGCTCTGTGTGGCTAAGTTTTGGGGTTGGGCTGAAAAAGTTATTAAAAAATCAACGACAGCAACGCATTTTCAATGTTTCTATGGCAGTGTTATTAGTGCTGTCGATCATTCCGATGATCCTACCCAATAGTTAACCCAAGTAGTAACAATAGGTTTATATGTCTGAAATTAGCCAAGTCGAATTAGAAACTGCCAACTGGGTTTCTAAAGTGATTATGAAATACAATATTTGTCCTTTTGCCCGCCGTGAAATCGAACGCAATAGCATTCGCTATTTCACTTGTGAACAAACCAAAGTAAAGCAGGTAATGAAGGATTTTTTAACTGAATGTCAGTATTTGGATGAAAATCCACAAGCAGAAACCACACTGTTTATCTTGCCTCGTGGCTTTGAAGGGTTTTACAGCTATCTTGATATTGTTGACTTGGCCAATGACAAGTTACTTGAGCATGACTATGAAGGGGTGTATCAGTTAGCAAGTTTTCACCCTGACTATTGTTTTGAGGGAGAGCCCCAAGACAGCGCAGCAAACTATACCAATCGTGCGCCTTATCCAACCATCCATATTATTCGCGAAGCCAGTATGGAAGCCGCCTTAGCCGAATATAACGAACCTGAAACCATACCAGAGCGTAATATTGCTTTTGCAGAAAGAAAAGGCAGCGACTTTTTTGAAGCGTTATTAAAGCAGTGCAAACAGAGTTAGCACTGCTAAGGGCCGCTAGAAGGCTTCATTGACGTTAAAGTAAAAGCCGCTGTCACCATCACCAAACGCTAAATCTAGGCGTAAATTGACTTTAGGCTTAACCTCTAAACGATAACCGATACCAATATTAGGCAGTAACTCATCAAAGGACAATTCGCCCACTTTGTCTGCAATACTGCCTGCACCAACCCAATAAACCATGCCGTGCCTGCCAGTTAAATGTTGTCGATACTCCACCTGAGCCAGCAGCATTTGTTTGTCACGATAGCGACCCGTGGTGTAGCCCCGTAATGAATTACCTCCACCGATTTTAGATAGCTGATCCCAAGGTACATCGCCGTGGGTGAAGCGTCCGCGTACTTGCCATGCTATGGTGTCATCATCAAGGATTGGATAATAGGCACTGTATAAAGCGTTATAGACTTCAAAGTCGTGCTTGCCGCCAAAATCTTCGCGATACACGCCAATCTCAAACTGGCTAATGCTCCCCTGCTGCGGGTTAAGCACATGATCGCGGGTATCATAGTTAATTAATAAATTGACCCCAACATTACGAGAAACTTCTTGTAAAGGGTCAACATCCACATCAATTGAGACCACATCAACATCCGTGGCCTTTGCATAGGTAAAATCAAAACCTGCTCCCACAAAACTATGGGCGGATATGCGCTGCAGGAACATAGGGTTAACTTGAAATGTTTGACTATTAAATTCAACCCGATTTAAGTCTTGCTGGTTAAATTCATAACCTACGCCGTAGTACACATCCGGTATGTCATACACATTGGCATTTAAATAAAGACGTTGGTTATCGCCATTAAAAAAGGTTTTATTTTCAATCCCGACCCCTAGCGCGCCATTGATTGAGGCTAAACCATTAATAACCAAAGAAGATAAATCACTTACCATATCCTCTGGGTCGACTTGATATAGCCCAACCACAGATATCCCAACACCTAAACTCATTTCAGGGTTATAAAATGGCCCAGGTAAATAGCTAAAATCAATGCCCTTATCTGGATCAAACTCACCATCGGCACCGAGGTTAGTCAGTAGGTTTTCAAACCAGCCTTGATCTTCAGCTTCATCGGTTATGGTTTCAAGCTGATCAGCGCCAACCAATACCGCCTCTCCTTCGCTTGTTGTTATTGGCGCTGACGTTTCTGGTTTTATTGTTGAATTTACTTGTGAATTTATTTCTGCGTTGGCAGAAATAGCCGCATTCGCCTCCGTTAATGGGGCAGCAATAGCGACATTGATGGCAAAAAAGCTGGCACAATTTACAATCAGTAGGCGAGTAACAAACGGACTAATTATTTTCATTTAACAGCGCACCTATTGCTGGTTCAATTGTGGCAGCGTCATTAATAGCTGCACCAGTGTCTGCAGCATTTTGAGGCTCTGTTTGTTCGCGAGTGTCTGGCAAGTCATCTAGCGGCGTTTGTTGATGGGTCAAATGAGGGTTTTCAGCTAAATGCTGCTTTAACAACTTATAATCCTCACGTTCATCATATTTAGCAATCTCTACAAACTGCAAATGGGTAAAGCCATCAAGCCATAATTCTTCTGGTACGTGGCTAAATGAACCTGCAAACTTTTTATCTACACTAATGTGCTGCACAGCCACTTCATCAAAGTTAATCCCAAAAAGCTCAACGGCTAATGATAAGTGTTGTGGTGATGCAGGCGCGTCGTAAACTGCTGCTACCTTGTCCCATTGATCACTCGCCTGAGCTTGCTCTTTACTGACCAAATAAGGTGATTGTTTGTCGCCGAGTAGGTAATGACGTTTAAGTAATACGAATTTATTTGGTAGTGGCTCGTTTGAGTCCCACCAGTCACCATCGATTGCCCTAAAGAGCGCATTGGTTTGCTCTTTAGATAAAGGCTCCAACCAAGCCAATGTGGCCGCTAACCAACCCGTCATATGATAATCATATTGCTGCTTGGTCATGGCTAAATTGTTGGTCAGGATTGCTAACGCAATTTTGGCTCCCAGCATGTTTGAATATAAATCTTCTAACGAATAAGCCGATACCGCTTCTGTCCATAAGGCAAAACTGCGATAACCATGCCACTGGGATATTTCATGGGCTTCAGCCATAGTAAAGGCTAAGCGTACCGCCATGGCCGCCGCTAACTCCCAACGGTCATCTGCCGATAAATAACTCACATCAAAAGCGGCAAGTTCAAAGGTTCTATGGCCAATTTCTAATGGTAATTCAATTGACTGTGCCTGACCCAGTTTAGGCTGAATAAGATAAAACAGGGCAATAGCATTATCAGCGGTATCACGCACATGGGCTAAATCAATAAAGCCGCCTTTACGGGTATAAAGCATGCCATTGTTTTCCATGCTCTTACCGCTATCAGGTGAGCCTTTTTCATAACTAAATGTACCGGCATCAAATGCATGTGCGCCAATATCCTCAAGCGCTACTGTGTTAGCGTGACGATAAAAAGGGATCGGTAATAACCCCATAGCGACTTTTTGGTCAAAACCAAAAGCACAACAAGGTCTGACACTGGCGGGCATTGAAAGTGCTGCATTTTCAGGAAGGGTAATATCTCTGACTAAGGCATTATCAGGTATATCATCTAAAGCGGCACTGACCGCAATATCTGTGGGTAATGCGCGCACTTGCCACTCATTACTAGAGCAAGCGCCTAAGGTCATAACTAAGCCTAAAAATGATATCGCTACGGGAATTTTTATGATTTTCATTGAATAAAAGCCCTGATTTCTTTATTAATTTGTTTAGGAAAGTCATTACTCAATCCGTGAACACCGTCAGGTATAACTATGATAGGTGCATTTAAAAACTCAGCAAAACGACGACCGTTATCTAATGGGAACACCACATCCTTTTCCCCCCAGATTAAGATGGTTGACGGTAAAGAGTCGGCAAATTCGTCGGGGTTTAATTGATCCCGATAAGCCGGCAAGGTGGTAATAAGAGATTCTTTTTGTGGCAGAGAGTCGGCAAAGTAATATTCATAAACCTGCTGGTCGATGAACGCTGGCATCCATGGATAATCAACGAAAGTTTTTTCAAGTAAACGTCTTACTTCAGGGCCATTTTTAGGCACAAACACCGCTTCAGGCACATCGGCACCAAAACGCTTAGTCATTGCTAGCATATCCTCATCTGAAAATATCAGTCCAGGACTTGCTAGCATCACCACCTTATCCACTTTGGGCTCGTGGATCATTAAATCAAAAGTGACAAAACCACCAAAAGAAATACCCACCAGGTTAACGCTGCTTAACGCTAATTGGCTTATCAACTGTTGCATAGCTTGGGTTTCACTACTGATAGTGGCAGGTGCAGCGCTATAGGACTCACCAAACCACAGTAAATCCGGCACTATCACTTGATAATCCTCACTCAAGTCGAGCATCATTTCATACCAGCTGGTCATGCCATTACCACCAAAACCGTGTAGTAATAATAAAGTGGGTTTAGCGCTATCGCCCCCTTGCCAGTAATGTAACTCGCCTCCCTCAGTCAATGACATTTGATGACGCTCAAAACCGTTTTTGAGCAAATTGTTTTGTTGGTGATCATCAACCATGGCAACAATGCTGCAGCCACTAAGCAATAGCGCAAAAAAACTAAGGATTATGAGTCTCATCAATATTAAAACCTATATCCAATACCTGCCATAAAACTAGTACGAGTACCAATACCGCCCTCAAGCAGTAAATCAAACCCTTTACCCAACTCAATTTGGCCACCAATTAAACCATTCCATTTATCGGCTAAATGTTGGTTAACTTCGAATTTAGCACCAGGAATAGGCACGCCAATATCCTGTAAAAAACCACTGAAGGTTTGCTCAACATTTTGGTACATTCCGCCAATCCAAATTTGGGTATCGTGACCACGGATATCAAAACGGTAGCCAACTCTTGGTGAAACAACAATTGAACTGATTTCACCTTCTAAAATATCTAAATCTGTATTGGTATAATTAACATCGAGCAAGGCAAACCAGTTACCAATACCGCCAACAATGGTGCCACCGGCGCCATAGGTTAAGCCTTCAAAATTTAAGGCAAAGTCAAAAGGAGCGGTTTCTACCGGCTTAAATGGAGGAGGAAGATCTAAGTTGACCGTGACATTTGCAATACTACTACCTGAGGTTTTACCAATAATGCCGTATAAATTTAAAAAAGGCAGCACCCACATATCAGCACGAAAGGTAATTGTTTCTGACTCTTGAATCGCTTCACTGCCTTTAATTGAGACAATTTCATCAAGCAGACCTAATCCCGAGAAACTGACATTTTCTACCACCAATGGCTGATCCATATTCATATAGGTCACCCCTATGCCATACGGCTTAGGTAACTCATAGCCTAAATCAATGGCATCTTGTGCCCAAATAGGAAAAACTCGGTCATATTTAGGCTGAACTTCGATAGCTTCATCCGCAGCTTCTGTAACCGACTCGTTAACGGACGCATTCACGTTTGCTTGAGTGGCAAAAGCAGTAAAACCTAAAAAAATACCTGATAAAACTCTTAACATCATGTAGGGATATCCTTGAATAACCATGATTCTTTAATAGGCTATAAACTGAATAAATTCAACTTTAGCTATTATAGTGTACTGACAATAAAGCGTTGATATTTTGTACGAAAAATACCAAGCTGCGCATAGTAGAGACGGAAGCTGAATTTATATTAAAAGCCCTCAATATAAAAATAAATTCATTTAAACATAAGCACTTAATACGCAATTTCTCCATCAGGTTTACAGTCATAATGTTTTTGAATATAAAAACAAACAAATCTATAACAAACCTAATAACCTTGTTGAGACGCGATTGTTAGAAATGGTTATTAATTAACGCTGCAACTCATTGTCGCAGCCTCTGAAATCGTAATTACCACTCTTTTATGAATTTCAAAATTAGTAATATAACCGCACTCACCTGCGATGATCTCGCCACTATCAAGCTCTATGTGATAACGATATGCGCCATCTAACTGCGCTAAATCATAATACAGGGTGTTAGTATGCATGGCGGCGATGTCACCAAAGTCTAAGCGGCTATGGGGAAGTTTTACCACCGCGGATTCAACACCTTGAGCTGATTGATTACTGATGGTCAAACTGGGACTGAGATATAAGTACGACCAATATATTAATAAAATAAGCCCGCATAATAATATCGACACTTTGGCAAATAGTGCCCTCCAGCCAGTCACGACCTTAAGTTTATTACCCTTTGTAAAAACCATTTAGACTTTGGTTCCTTTCACTGTAAACACTAAAGGCACTGAGTTACCTTTAACAATAGAATGAAACTGATTAGGCGCTTGCTCTATCAAATTTTCAAAGCAGTTATAGGGGCTAAATGGATACTCGTTAAGACTATCAATTCTGATCCCTGCTTTGATTAGCGCATTAATAACATCACTTAATGAATGCGGCCAAGTCAGCATAGTTTGTGGTGTCGAAGCTGTTGATTGCGGTGAAGATGCAGACTCGAAATTACCATGTGATTCGGTATAACTACCCTCAACCACCACATCAGCCTCAGTTTTATGAAAATAACTATAACCTTCTAAAACATCCTGTAGTGGATGAAACTCAGCCATATAAAAACAGCCACCCTGCTTTAAACTCTTGGCAATGATATTTGCCCAACGATCAAGACAAGGCAGCCAACAAATGGTGCCGTATGAGGTAAATACAATGTCAAAATCAGTGACTTGCTTATCGGTAAATTGGGGCAAACTTTGATCGCCAAATTGATACACATCGGCGCAAATAAACTCGGCTTTTAGCTCACATTGCAATGCCAGCTCATTAGCTTTAGCAATGGCAACATCTGATAAATCAACTGCAGTGACAATTGCACCTTTACGAACCCAAGATAAGCTATCAAGACCAAAATGGCATTGCAGGTGTAATAAAGATTTTCCATTAACATCAGTAAGTTCTGCTGTTTCAATTTCGGTTAATGAAGATTTTCCCTTCAAAAAACCAGCCACATCATAAAATGATGAATCAAAATGCACTTTTGCTCTTTCATTCCAAGCATGCTTATTAACTGAAACATAATCCATCATCAAAGCCTTGTTAGTCATTATTAATATTGTGTATTTTATAAATATACAATTTTATAATTAGCGCCTGCTTAACCTGCGACCAAATAGGACACAGTTAGCAAACAAATGATAAACATTATGCCGAAAAATGTATCTTACGGATATAAAAAAAAGCCGACAATAAAAATTGTCGGCTCGAGGGAATATCTGCGTATTTCTAGCTTAAGGTAAACTTTTGTACTTGCTCAGACATTGCCGCTGCGTCTTCTAATAAGGTTTCATTGAGCTGACTTAAAGCAGTCGCAACGTTTTGAGTTTGACTGTATATTTCACTAATTTGCATGGCATTGCGATTTACCTCTTCGGCCACTGCCGCTTGTTCATGTGTTGCTGATGCAATTTGCTGATTCATACTGTCAATGGTATCTATCTCTGCCACTATTTGCTGTAATTCATTACCCGCTTGTTCAACTTCAATAACACTCTCATCAGCACTAACCATACCACGTTCCATGGTTTGCACCGCTAATTGAGCGCCAGATTTTAAACGTTCAGTCATGCGTTTAATATCGTCTGTTGAAGACTGTGTTCTTTGGGCGAGGGTTCTCACTTCATCGGCTACCACCGCAAAACCTCGGCCTTGCTCACCCGCCCTTGCCGCTTCAATAGCGGCATTTAACGCTAGCAAATTAGTTTGCTCTGAAATCGCACTAATCACTTCTAAAATGCTAGCAATGGATTGCACATCTTGATCTAAAGTCTTTATCGCCGTTGAAGCGTCATTAATTTCACCAGCAAGATGCTTAATAGACACCGCCGTTTTTGATACGCCAATATTACCGATATTGGCTTCTTTATTGGCGGAGCTTGATGCATCGGATGCTTGTACAGCATTAGCGGCAATTTGGGTAACGGTTGCGCTCATTTCAGTCATCGCTGACGCCACCTGTTCAGCTTCTAAGTGGCCTTGTTCAATATCTTGTCTCATGCTGCTTGCATAGCTATTAACTTGCTCAACCACATTAACCAGCTGGCTGGCATTGTGTCTCACTTGAGTAATCACAGTTTCAAAATCTGCCATCATCCCATTGAAGGCTTTCGCTAGCTCACCAAACTCATCGGTTGAGTCGTGATCAATTCTCGTGCTCAAATCAAAGTTATTACCAGCATGGCTAACCTTATTAAATAATTGATTTAAACTGCGACTTAAATATCTAGAGACCGATAGACTTAGCCAAACTAGTAATAATACCGATACCGTTAATGCAATGAGCGAGCTCCACATTTGTTGACTAGCCGTGCTCAATTTGTGCTGGGTAAGTGTTACGAGTTCGGTGGCGAGGTATTGTTCAAATTTAGCCAATAGATTAATTCGGTTAGTGGATGTTTTAAACCAAACTTCAGGATGTTGATTTTTAATCTCTTCAGCATTTTGTGAAAATGCAATTTGTCGTATGGCATTAACAGCATTAACTTCTTTTGAACGGTTATCTTGTTCAAACCGCGTTAATGCCAAATCTGTCGCCATAGTGCTAAAGCGTTCAGCATAGGTATTTTGCTCAGCCACTAAGGTCACAAACTTTGCATAACCACCCGCTTTAAAACCTTGCTGTCCAAAGGTCGAACTTAATACCGCTCGCTCAATACCCGCACGTTCTTTTAGTTGTAAAAACGCCCCGAATGAAGCGAGTTTCAAAGACAACTCACTGATGGTACTTTGCATAGCGGTTTCATCAACCACGGATAATAGGGTTTTATTTAAATCTGAATAATATTTCACTTCTTCAGCCACTGAGATGCTTAGATTATCTACTGAGCGGCGGATACTTTGAAGTTGTTGTAATTGCGAGTCTATTTGTCTTAATGTTGAACTGATTTTTGCAGGAAAGTGATCTGCAGCTGGAATACTCGAAAAGTTAGACACTTGTTGGTCTGTCATTGAGCGTTGCTGAGGTAAATCCTGAGCAAATGATTGACCTTTAGAGCCCAGAAAACCTGCACTCATGCCACGCTCCTTTTGTAATTCATGTACTAGGGCGCTGTTGATAACGGCCAGTTCACTTAACGAAAGTACCGTATTAAGCTCTGTTTGTATTTCATATTTATTGTGCACAAACATGCCACCATAAATTAAACAGATTAACAGTGGAGGAATAATTAATAGTGAAAGTTTGAGTCGAGTATTGAGATCGATAATCCATTTCATGACAGCTGTGACCCTTAAGAAGTGTGTTATGTTTCTAATTGAAATTACATTCATTAATGTAACTACAGCGACAGGATTTTCTAAAATATGTATTCTAAAATTCTAAAATTCTAAAATTTATAATTATCTTTTTTAGGCAAAAAAAAACCTGTAAATCGCTTTACAGGTTTTCGGCTTAATGTAAAAAAACTTTAATTAATTATCCTTCAACGCCTTTACTGGCAAGGAACTCATCATAAGTACCTTTAAAGTCATTGATGCCATCAGCAGTAATTTCAATGATGCGTGTTGCTAGTGACGATACAAATGCACGGTCATGAGACACAAACATTAATGTACCTTCATACAATTCTAATGCATTGTTCAATGACTCGATTGATTCCATGTCCATGTGGTTAGTTGGTTCATCAAGTAATAAGATATTTGGCTTTTGCATGATGAGCTTACCAAAGTACATACGACCCTTTTCACCACCAGATAACACTTTAACTGATTTTTTAATGTCGTCTGAGCCAAATAACATGCGGCCTAAGATGCCACGTACTGATTGGTCGTCATCTTCAGGTTTACGCCATTGGCTCATCCAGTCAAATAAGGTCATATCATTAGCAAAATCAGCTTCATGATCTTGCGCGTAATAACCAATGTTACTGTTTTCAGACCATTGAACCGTACCTGCATCTTGCGGGATGTCATGCACTAAAGTACGTAATAAGGTGGTTTTACCCACACCGTTATCACCTAAGATAGCAACACGCTCGCCAACTTCAACCATCAGGTCAAGTTTGCTGAATAATGGCTTATCAAAGCCTTTCGCTAATTGCTCAACCACTAAAGCATTACGGAATAATTTCTTTTCTTGCTCAAAACGAATGAACGGATTCACACGGCTTGAAGCCTTGATATCCTCAAGCTTAATCTTGTCAATTTGCTTAGCACGTGATGTTGCTTGCTTAGCTTTTGAAGCGTTAGCAGAGAATCGTGCTACGAAACCTTGTAGCTCAGCAATTTGGGCTTTTTTCTTAGCATTGTCAGATTGTAAACGCTCACGAGCTTGCTGGGCTGCCATCATGTATTCATCGTAGTTACCTGGGTAAACACGTAGTTCACCGTAATCGATGTCAGCCATATGGGTACAAACTGAGTTCAAGAAGTAACGGTCATGGGAAATAATCACCATGGTACTGTTACGTTGGTTAAGCATTTCTTGTAACCAGCGAATGGTGTCGATGTCCAAGTTGTTGGTTGGTTCGTCAAGTAGCAAAATATCTGGATCAGAGAACAAGGCTTGAGCCAAAAGTACACGCAGTTTAAAACCTGGTGCGATTTCACTCATTAGGCCAAAGTGCTGGTCTACACCAATACCTACGCCCATTAATAAATCACCAGCACGAGATTCAGCGGTATAACCGTCCATCTCAGCAAATTCCATTTCAAGCTCAGCGACTTTAATGCCGTCTTCTTCACTCATTTCTGCGAGTGAATAAATGCGGTCACGCTCTTGCTTCACTTCCCACAACTCTTTGTGGCCCATGATAACGGTATCAACCACAGAGAACTCTTCATAAGCAAATTGATCTTGATTCAATTTACCAAAACGTTCACCAGGATCGATTGATACATTACCGCTTGTTGGCTCAAGATCGCCAGTAAGGATCTTCATGAAGGTTGACTTACCACAACCGTTTGCACCAATTAGACCGTAGCGATTACCGCCACCGAATTTGACAGAGATATTTTCAAATAACGGCTTGCTGCCGAACTGCATGGTGATGTTGTTGCTGTATATCACGTAGGAGATTCCATTAGTTTTTGGACGAAAAATTGTCGCGATTATACATTATTCGACTCAAGCTTTACAGCCAGAATATTGATTGATTTATTTTTGCCTATTTGTCAGATTGTTGCAGTAGCTATACTCATGATTAACTCAAGATGTAATCTAAACTGAGCTAACGTTAGCCTTTCACAATTTCGATTAATCTTGTAATAAACAACTTAACTGATTCAGCCGTTTCAAACTTAAAAGCTAAACCATAGTGGCTTTCTTTTAAGCTTTTATGGCGACGAGTCGGGAAACGGGTCATCTGCGCATTATGGTGATAGTCATATTGTGCATGTACCCCGTCTAATGTGGCTAACTCACCAGAGAACACTTCAAAAGCCGGGCGAATAATGAGTACAGGAGTGTTGCTGTCAATATGTAAATACACCGGCTCTTTAAGCTTAGGCAGCATGTATTCGGTAACATTACTAATGGTGAAATTGGTACGGCAATCTAATTCATTTAATGCTGTGCGCATATCTTCTTGGCTAATAATCATTTCTTTTCGCTTGAGTAGTAAGGGCAATGACGCTAACTGTAATGCCAAATCAACAAAAAGCCTCGAAGTTTCGTTCGAGGCTTAGATATAAATCACTGACTTAGATTAAGTTTAACTGGGTTAAAATATAATCCAAACCACCAGTAATTGCTGCCACTTGGGCATCATTACATTCTTGGTCATTGACCAATGGGCTATCAGGATACACTTCAGTGGTGGTATTATAGTGATTGTTTGTCATCCCCGCACATAAGCCAAGCTTTTTAGTTGGGTAGTTAATGACCCCAAACTGCTCAATATCAACACCAATTAACTGACCATTATCATCTGGGGCAATATGGGTTACTTTGGCTACCGACTCAATAATCGCCTGTTGAAAGTCAGGAGTTGGATTTTCTGAGTCACCAACCAAATAAAAACCATCTGGAATAACGCCTTTTTCATAGTCTTTGCCATCACGAGCTGATAATGCGGGGCGAAATTCTAGCTCGTCAGTATCTGTGGTTTCATGCAAATCAATATGGGCATAAACGTCACCAAGGCTAGCTACAAATGCCATTAAATCTGCCGATTCATTGGCTGGGCTGTCAGCATAAAAAGAACGGTTTGGGTCCACTGCGTATGGGTTCCAGCGATTAATTGTTTCATAACCCCATGGGCTCACACACGGCGCTACCGCAATATTAAAGTATTGGCTGTAATGCTCAGCCTGAGTCGCTAAAAACTGAATCGCGCCATGTACGCCACTGGTTTCATAACCATGAACACCGCCAGTTACTAAGATAGTTTTTTTGCTGCTATCCCAATGTTTAGATTTAAATGCAAATAGCGGATATTTGTCGGCATCATAAGCTAGAGCACCATATTGCACTTGTTCAAAGCGTGAGGCTAAAGGCGCTAATTTTGTTAGCACTTCTTGTTGATAGCTACGTTTAATGGTTACTTGGGCAAGCCACTGGGCCTTTTCTTGTGCATTCCAAGGTTTGCCTGGGGTGCCAATGGGGAAACTTGACATAAAAAATACCTTATTTGCTGTCTTTCTCTTATTCATTGCTTTGAATCCTATCGCAATGTCAGCACAATTTCTATTTAAGTGGTGGTTCATTTGCGGATAACAGGGTGTTCGCAGCTAGGTAAATGATAACCACAAACGCCAGTAACAAAAAACTGCCATTAGGGCTAAATACCCATTGCCGCCAATAAAATAAGCTATCTACCTGTTGCGGTTATAACGCGAGGAGTTATTTATTGGTAAAGGTAAATTTGTTTTTAAGCCAACTAAGACTGGCAATTTGCTGTGTTTTCGTTAGGCCAAAGTAAATACAAACCCATGGGCAAATTAATAAAAACCAAGGTAATGCTGCTGTTGGTACGCCACTAAAAAAGAAATACAAAAAGCCGCCATACATGACGATAACCCCAATAATGCCCACCACTAACATGACTTTTTTCATCAAACTTTCTAAGCGTACAATATTCACAACTATCCTTACTGTCATTGAGCACTGCCGAGGTGCAGCTTTATTTCGATTGAAATAAACTAAGGCAAAAAATATAACCACAGGGTAACATTTTTAGAAACCCAGAAAAACTTACCTCTTTGCTTTTTTGCTCGCCTAAGCTGTAACCCGCCACCTAAATTAACCAATATAAATAAACGCTTATAATCTTGTGTGCGCATACTTGCGGTTCAAAAACAAAAAATCCCTACCAGAAAACCGGCAGGGATTAATACTATTAATGAGCCAATATTATTATCGCTACTGCGACTAATATTGTTATCGCTAATGCGACTTAAAGGCGAATACCGCCATCAATTTCAAACACACGGCCATTAACGTAATCATTCTCAACGATAAATTTAACCGTTGATGCGATTTCTTCAGCTTGACCTAAACGCCCAACTGGCACCATTTTCTCCATTCGCTCTAGGGCTTCTGGTTTCATTGCTGCAGTCATTTCAGTGGCAATCACACCAGGTGCTACCGCTGCGCTACGGATATTATAACGGGCTAGTTCTTTCGCCCAACCTACGCTCATGGCAGCCACACCCGCTTTAGAAGCTGAGTAGTTAGACTGACCCATGTTGCCTGCTTTAGCGACACTTGAGATATTAATAATCACCCCAGGCTGCGCGGTTTCAATCATCACAGCCGCAGCTTCACGGCCACACAGGAAAGTTCCGGTTAAGTTGACATTGATAACTGACTGGAATTGCTCATATGACATACGGTCAGTAACCTTGCCATCTTTTGCCTTAACCATTAAGCCATCACGCAAGATCCCAGCGTTGTTGATAAGAATATTAACCTGACCAAAATCTTCACGGATGAAATTAAACCCCGCCACCACATCTTCTTCATCGGTGATATCTAACGCATAGCCTTGCACTTCAGTACTTGCACCTAAATCAGCACAAGCACGTTCTAGCTTTTCTTGATCAACATCGATAAGTGCTAATCTTGCGCCTTGGGCGGCAAACTCTTGCGCCATAGCCAGACCTAACCCACCTGCACCGCCAGTAATGACAACAACTTTATCTTTAATTTCCATTAACTGGATCCTTTCTCTATTTATTTAGTGTTTTGCATACTCACATTCCGGCGCGGTTGAATGGCTCAACCAGCCTTCAAGCAGCTGTTATTTATCTTCATCTGCTTTAGCAAACTGTTCAAAAATACTTGAAAAATCACGGCGACCATTGCCTTGACGGGCATGGTTAACATATAAACTGCGCGCCAATGCCCCCATAGGAGTGCTGGAATTCGATGCCAGCGATGCTTGCTGTGACAAGCCTAAATCTTTCACCATCAAATCAACCATAAAGCCGCCCTGATAATCATTTGAAGAAGGCACATTGTCCATTACATCAGGGCACGGGTTGTATTTTTCGAGGGTCCAGTTGCCGCCGCTACTGACTTTCATGATATCAGATAACACTTTAGGGTCTAAACCATTATCAATACCTAGCTGCAAAGATTCACTGGTGCCGACCATTAATACTGATAACAGCATATTATTACAGATTTTGGCAATTTGGCCTGCGCCTGCCGCACCTGCATGAAAAATATTAGCCCCCATAACCGTTAATACTGTTTGCGCTTTATCATAGGCGTTATCACTGCCACCACAAATGAATGTTAGTGTGCCAGCAGCTGCGCCCGCTGTGCCGCCTGACACTGGCGCATCCATAAACTCAATGCCTTTGGCTGCAGCTTGTGCCCCAACCGTTTGCGCCGTGCCAGCATCTATGGTGGAGCAATCAATTAATATGGCATCTTTAGCGACCACATCCAGCAAGCCTTTGTTGTCATCATCGCCAATATATAAACTGTGTACATGCTTACCTGCAGGCAACATGGTAATGATATAATCTGCTGCTGCCGCTGCGCCGCAAGCGGTTTTTGCGCTTAACGCGCCCTGTTTAGTTAATGCCTCAACCGCCGCTGGTACTAAATCAAATACCGTGACTGTCATGCCTGCTTTAATTAAATTGGCTGCCATTGGGCCGCCCATATTACCTAAACCAATAAATGCTACTGTTGCCATGATAAATTCCTTTTAGATGTCTTTTAGCTAGATGCCTTTTACTTAGATGCCTTTTAACGGATGGTCATCGGCTTGCCAAGGTGATGTCAGCAATTGGGTCACTGCTTCTGCGGTCACTTCACTTGCATGACTAAATCGCCATTGTGGATTGCGATCTTTATCAATGAGTAATGCCCTTACCCCTTCACAAAAATCGCCATAGGAGCAGCAATTGACGCTAATACCTAGCTCCCACTTAAAGCACTCTGCTAATGTTTTATTCGTACCTAAGTTGGCTTGAGCAAAAATTAAAAACCAACTTAATGGGCTACCTTTTAAAGCCGTTTTTTGAGCCCGTTTAAGCCAATCTAATTCAGTGTCTAAACTGGTGAGTTGATGATGCACCTCTTCAATTTCACCCGACATTAATTGATCAATCTCAGTTTGAAATTGCTCAAGTGGGCTTTGGCCTATTTTAGCTGTGGTATTTTGTTGCTGGGTATTTAACACCATACTTAGCTGCTGATGATTTAACTCAGCATCATCGCTCCAACTGACGTCAGCAAGGGCATCAAATAACGGCTGTTTATCATCGCTTGCTAAAAAGTGATTGCCCAGTCCAACATGCAAAGCATCGGCGGCGTTCATGTTATAAGCGGTTAAGCCTAAAAATAAGCCTAATTTACCCGGCATACGATTTAAGAAATAACTACCGCCTACATCAGGGTACAAACCTATGGATATTTCAGGCATGGCAATGCGGCTTCGCTCTGTCACCACTCGGTGACTGCCACCCGCCATTAGCCCTAAACCGCCGCCCATAACAATGCCATCGCCCCACACCAGCACTGGTTTACCAAACTGATGTAGTAAATAATCTAATTGATACTCTTGGGTGAAAAAATCGCATGCTTCTGCAGTCATGGTATTAGGATTAGCAATCGATGCATGGTAAATCGCCCTGACATCACCGCCAGCGCAAAAGGCTTTATCCCCTGCGCCATCAAGCACAACAAAAGCAATATCATCATTTTGCTGCCAAGCAAGCAGCTGCTTGGTCATGGCATTGACCATGTCTAAATTCAAGGCATTTAAGGCCTTTTCAATATTAAGGGTTACCACCCCAATTGATTTACCAGACAGGGTCCCTAGAGTTTGAAATATTACATCTTGAGTCATTAGCTATTATTCCAATTCAGTATATTGTTTTACAGCTTATTAAGGCTTATTTTCCGGTAATCCAAGCTATCATTGCGACTAGGGTAAATACCCATGTTGGCTAATTTCATTAGCCAACATAAAGCGCTTGGCTAGTAACTGTTACAAAATAGCGTGCGCATTTTCATCTAGCAAACGACGAGCAATAATTAAGCGCATGATTTCATTAGTGCCTTCAAGAATTTGATGTACCCGCACATCTCTAAAATGACGCTCTAATGGGTACTCACGAATATAGCCATAACCGCCGTGAAGTTGCAGGGCGTTATCACACACTTGAAAACCAATGTCGGTAGCAAATCGTTTTGCCATTGCGCAGTAAGCTGTGGCTTCTGGATCTTTTGAATCTAATTTGAAAGCAGCTAAGCGCACCAACTGCCTTGCAGCGACTAACTCTGTCGCCATATCAGCTAACTTAAACTGTAATCCTTGAAATGCCGCAATGGGCTTACCAAACTGCTTACGTTCATTCATGTATTCTGTGGCACGGCTCAGCGCAGCTTGCGCTGTACCGATAGAACAAGTGGCGATATTAATACGACCGCCATCGAGGCCCTTCATGGCAAAAGTGAAACCTTGGCCTTCTTCACCGAGTAAATTAGCCACTGGCACGCGGACATTTTCAAAGGTTATTGAACGTGTTGGCTGGGCATTCCAGCCCATTTTGTCTTCGGCTTTACCATAGCTTACACCAGCAGTATCTGCTGGAATAGCTATAGCTGAAATACCTTTTGCGCCCGCTTCGCCTGTACGGCACATCACTACTAATAGCTCAGTTTCACCCGCACCAGAAATAAACACTTTTGAGCCATTAATGATGTAATCATCACCATCACGAACCGCTTTAGTCGCAAGTGATGCAGCGTCACTGCCTGCACCCGGCTCTGTTAGGCAATATGATGCGAGTAATCGACCTGTGGTTAGACCTTCAGACCACTGCTGGCGCAATGTTTCACTACCCCAAGTGGTGACCATCCATGTGGCCATATTATGAATAGTCAACATGGCGGTAGTTGCTGTGCAGCCTTGTGATAACTCTTCAAAAATAATCGACGAATCTAATCGGCTTAGCCCCATTCCACCTTCTGACTCAGGCGAATACAAAGAGCAAAAACCTAGCTCGCCAGCCTTGTGAATTACATCCTTTGGAAAGTGATGCTCTTCATCCCATTTTGCGGCAAAGGGTGCCAGCTCATCTGCGGCAAATTGACGGGCTAATTCTGCGAATTGGCGTTGGTCTTCGGTTAAATTAAAGTCCATGGTGTTAATCCTTTTACTATGACTCTTTAGGTCATTTTATGGCTAAACAATCCTGTGCTTTTATGTGAGCGTGTTTGCAAAAACTGAGTGACTTTTACAAACTGATTTTTACTAAATGCTTATAGCTAACCGCATTTTAGTTACACGCTATTTGGTTACACGCACAGTGATCATTAAGTGAGTCTTGTGGTTTGCTTGTCTGAATAATTAACTGGTCTTCTCCCATCAGAAGACCAGTACATTTACTTAAGATTGATGCTCATATTCGGGCCACTCACCACTTCGTCATCAAACCATCGTGAAGTGATGGTTTTAGTTTCAGTGTAAAAACGCACCGCTTGTTTACCGTAAGCGTGCTGATCGCCATAGAAACTGCCTTTCCAACCGGTAAATGAGAAGAATGGTAATGGCACAGGAATTGGCACGTTAATGCCCACTTGGCCCACTTCGATGTGGTGTTGATACTTACGCGCTGCACCGCCGGATGCGGTAAAAATTGAAGTGCCGTTACCATATGGACTGTTATTGACTAACTCAATGGCGTCATCAAGGTTGTCAGCTTCCATGCAGCACAATACAGGACCGAAGATCTCTTCTTTATAAATGCTCATATCGGTAGTGACTTTGTCGAACATGGTTGGACCAATCCAGTTACCTGACTCATAGCCCTCAACCGTAAAGTCGCTACCATCGAGTAAACAGTCCGCGCCTTCAGCTTTACCTTGGGCAATAAGCTTAAGTACACGCTCTTTGGCAGCGGGGCTAATAACTGGGCCATAGGCGGCATTGTCATCATTCCATAAACCTGGGCGTACTTTTGCTAGTGCTTCTTTAAGCTCTGGGATCCACTCTTTAGCAGCGCCAACAAATACTGCCACTGAAATCGCCATACAACGTTGACCAGCAGCGCCAACTGATGCGCCAACCATGTTATTGATCACTTGCTGCTTATTAGCATCAGGCATGATCACGCAGTGGTTTTTCGCGCCAGCAAAGGCTTGAACACGCTTTAAGTTATCAGTAGCCGTTTTGTAAATGTATTGCCCTACAGCCACAGAACCAACAAATGAAATCGCTTTAATGTCAGGATCTGCCAACAAAATATCCACCGCGGTTTTATCACCATGAATAAGCTGCAGCACGCCTTTGGGCGCGCCCGCTTCAACAAACAATTCAACTAAACGCTGCGGCGTCATTGGATCTTGTTCTGAAGGCTTTAAAATAAAGGTATTACCGCAAGCAATCGCTAACGGGAACATCCATAACGGGATCATCGCCGGGAAGTTAAACGGGGTAATACCCGCACACACCCCTAATGGCTGGGTGTAGCTATAAGTATCAATATTACGCGCCACATTCTCAACGGTTTCGCCCATTAACATTGAGGCGATATTACAAGCATGTTCCGCCACTTCGATACCACGCCAAACATCGCCTTTTGCATCTTCAAAGGTTTTACCCGTTTCTTGGGCCAGAATAGTGGCGATTTCATCATGATGTTCTTTCAATAGATGCTGATAACGGAGCATTACGCGAGCACGTTCAGAAACAGGTACTTCTTTCCACGTAATAAACGCTTCTTTAGCGCTGTCGATGGCTTGATTAACTTCAGCAACCGTGGCGGCATTTATATTAGCAATAACACTGTTATTAGCAGGGTTAGTGACATCAATGTTTTGACTACCTGTACCTTCGGTGAATTCACCGGCAATATAATGTTTAACTTGTATGGTCATCTTGCTTCCTAAATCCTGTTACAGATTATTGTTGAGCCCCAAAGCTCTTGAGTAATAATAAGCACCAACCAAGCTGTTATTGTTAGCATCACTCTATGATGATTATTTGCCATAGCCTTTACTGGTGCTTATTTGTTGTTAATAACGCCAACATCAAAAGTGACGCAATTAACAACGAGTCTTGTTAAATCTTAATCAATTACAACGAGGTTAAACTTCAATCGCCATAGCAGTTGCTTCGCCGCCGCCAATACATAATGACGCCACACCTTTAGCGGTGCCTTTAGCCAAACCTTTAGCTTGTAGCGCATGGATGAGGGTCACTAATACACGGGCGCCAGAACAACCAATTGGATGACCTAATGCACACGCTCCGCCATAGATGTTCACTTTATTGGCATCAAGTTGTAGCTCTTGGATTGCTAACATGGTCACCATGGCAAAGGCTTCGTTGATTTCAAATAAATCAACATCTGTTTTTGCCCAGTTAACCTTGTCGAATAATTTGTTCATCGCGCCCACTGGCGCTGTGGTAAACATTGATGGCTCTTGTGAGTGAGTGGTATGGCCTTTAATCGTGGCCATCACTTCCAAGCCTAATGACGCTGCCTTTTCTCGGGTCATTAGCATTACTGCTGCGGCGCCATCAGAAATCGAGCTTGAGTTGGCGGCGGTAATGGTGCCGTCTTTAGTAAATGCGGGGCGCAATGTCGGGATTTTTTCAGGGCGGGCATTGCCAGGTTGCTCATCGGTATCAACGGTCACATCTCCACGGCGATTTGCAATGGTAATTGGCACAATTTCAGCTTTAAACGCACCTGAATCAATCGCTTTATTGGCTTTTTCAAGTGAGCTTAAGGCAAAGTTATCCATTTGCTCTCGGGTGAGGCCGAAATCATCTGCAGTTTTTTGCGCGAATGTGCCCATAGCGCCGCCAGTGTAGGCATCTTCTAATCCATCAAGAAACATATGGTCTAACACTTTGCCATGCCCCATACGCATACCGCCGCGCGCTTTATCAAGTAAATATGGCGCTTGACTCATACTTTCCATACCACCAGCAATTACCACTTCGCTGCTGCCAGACTTAATTGCATCATGAGCTAACATCACGGTTTTCATGCCTGAACCACAAACCTTATTCACGGTTGTTGCGCCAACACTCAAAGGTAGGTCAGCGCCCAATGTCGCTTGTCTTGCTGGCGCTTGACCTAAGCCTGCCGGTAATACACAACCCATAAACACTTCATCAATTAAATCAGTATTGATTTGAGTTTGATTGACTAAGCCTTTAATTGCATTGGCCGCTAAGGTTGGCGCTGGTACGGCTGATAGTGCGCCTTGAAAGCCCCCCATTGGGGTGCGTTTAGCTGCAACAATGACAATATCTTGGGGTGATTGGTCTGTACTCATAACTTCTCCGGTCTAAACTGCTGGTAAGTAAGCGGACAAAATCAGCAAAAATGTGATCTAGTTCAACTATAAAATAATAGTTACACTCTGACGTTTACGCTAACGTAAAGCAAGTGGTTTGAATGTGATTATCAATAGTGAATATTTTATGAGTGTCACTGAAGATTTACATCAAGCGTAAAGCCCTGATTTAAAATAGCTAAAATGTAATAAATCCCACTAAAAAAGTCATAACCAGCGTTAAATTATCAAGGTGTTTTTGAGGGGATTTGCCATAAAAAAGGGCGATATCGAAAACGATATCGCCCTTTTTATTAATACTTGTAGCATGATGTTTGGCCGAATTTACGCCATATTTTGTTTAAACACCTTAATCAATCTGTGATTAGCTTTTCAATTCCCACGGCGTTCTTGCGCTCATATCTGATAAATCATAAGGCGTAAGCTGGTAAACATAGTAGTTAAGCCAGTTGCTCACTAACAAACTGCCATGACTGTGCCAGCGAGCAATGGGCTCTTGGCTTGGATCATCATTTCGATAGTAGTTGCTCGGTATATTAGGGTTGATACCTAAGCCAACATCTCGCTGATATTCATCATTTAAAGTAGGTTTTTGATACTCAGGATGCCCCATCACAAACAGGTTACGATTATTGCGGCTAAGCACAATATAGGCCCCAGCTTCAGCAGATTCAGCTAGCACTTCAACATCAGAATGTTGGTGTAAATCGTTAATATTCACTTCAGCATAACGTGAATGCGGCGCAAAAAACTCATCATCAAAACCGCGTAGTAATGGATGCGGCTCGTTGGTACGACTATGGTTAAACACCCCCGAACGCTTTTGCTCAAGTAAACTGCGATTAATACCATATAAATGAAACAAACCTGCATGCGCCGCCCAGCATAGAAACAATACTGAAGTGACATGTTCTTGAGACCAATCAATAATTTCTTTAATGTGCTCCCAATACACCACATCTTCAAAATCCAGCTGCCCAAGTGGCGCACCGGTAATAATTAACCCATCATAATTGTTCGTTTTAACCGCTTCAAAATCCCGATAAAAAGCATTCATATGATCGACAGAAGTATGCTTAGATGCTTTGTCATGAATACGCAATAGGTCAACATCCACTTGCAGCGGGGTATTACCTAATAAGCGCAATAGCTGGGTTTCGGTTTCAATTTTATTGGGCATTAAATTTAGAATTAATACCCGCATAGGTCGAATATCTTGATTTGCAGCGCGAGTTTCCGACATTACAAAGATATTTTCAGACTCTAAGATTTCAGCTGCAGGTAAATCATCTGGAATTCTAACCGGCATAGGAGCACCTTTTTAATACAAAATAACCCAGTGCATAGCCATGAAACGACTAGCCACCGACTTTATTAACAATCACATTTATGGGCTGTGTCTCATTGACATCAATGCTATACACTTGCGTATTGATAAACCACAGCTTGCCATTTACTTCTATTCGCGCCCCAATTGAGTAACTATGACCAACAATAAATTGGTCTGCAGCTATTTGAAACTCAAATGCTTGCGGCGCGCTCACTTGTTGGTACACTTTTTCAGCGATAACAATCGCTTTGGTATCTTGCAAAGACACATCCTTCACTTGCACGGTGAGTATTGCGTTGTCTGGCAATGCCATGCGCTCGCGATAACTCACATCACCACTTATAGACACTAAATGATCTACAGAGCTGCAGCCGAATAATCCGCCTAGCAGCATTAAAGAAATACATGCTTTGCTGATAAATGCTTTGATGATGTTCATATATCCTGTCCTTATAATACATTAAGACTTCTAGAAGTCTATACGTCTCATATTGAATAATATTCTTGCTTGTTATCCCTCGCAGTTGTTTTTATCATAGGCCATCATTTCGTCGTCTAAAAGCACATGACTACAGCAAACGCAATAATAGTGGGCGCTAGCTCACACCTTAGTAAAGAAATCGCCCGTCAATTAGCCGAGCAGAAAGTTTCTCTAGTGCTATTTGTACAAGATCCCGATGCCATGGCCGAGTTTGCCGCAAGCTTACCGACAAAAGTTGATGTGCTACCGTTAGATATTGAAAATCCAACAGCCATTATCAGCCAGCTTGAAAAAGTATGGTTAAGCCTTGAAGGCGCGCATTTAGTGTTAGTGAATACTGGACTTAATGGCTACAGTGAAGCACTGCCTTGGGAAATCGAACAAGATATCATTGACGTCAATGTGCGTGGTTTTGCCGCAATTTGTAATACCACCTTTCGATTAATGCGCGAGCAAGGCTATGGTCAAATTGCTGCAATCAACTCTATTGCCGGTTTACGTGGTGGCCCAAGTGTGGCTTATCATGCATCAAAAGCCTTTGCAGAAAATTACCTTGAAGGCTTAAGCATGCATGCGCAGCGATTAAAGTTACCAATCACTATTACCGATATTCAGCTAGGCCTATTGGATAAAGCTGCAATGCAGAAAAGTAAACTGTGGTTGCCGCCATTGCCAAAAGTGGCTAAACAAATTGTCAGCGCGATGCAAAAAGGCAAGCGCAAAGTCTATGTCACTAAACGCTGGCGCTTAGTGGCTTGGTTAACCTTACTTTTACCTGAGTTTATTTATAATACTCGCCATTGGAAGGTTAAA
The DNA here is from genome assembly GCF_030548015.1 of Shewanella sp. 4_MG-2023. Lineage (NCBI taxonomy): Bacteria > Pseudomonadati > Pseudomonadota > Gammaproteobacteria > Alteromonadales > Shewanellaceae > Shewanella > Shewanella sp. 4_MG-2023. The sequence goes on along the minus strand of NZ_JAUORL010000032.1, from coordinate 22,002 downwards.
AAGAAAAAGTAGCTTATTCCGTTATTAGCTCACATAAAAAAACAGGAGCCTAGCTCCTGTTTTTTTGCTCTAAATATTTTTCAAATATTAGAAGGTGTAACCAATGCTGACCATGTATACCCATGGGTCAATATCAGTTTCAACTGAAATAGCATCTTCACCTAAATTGAATTTAACATCCGTTGAGATATCAGCGTACCAAACCGATGCATTTACTAACCAGTTATCATTAAATTGATAATCAAGCCCAACTTGTGCCGCTAAGCCCCAAGAGTTACTCATGCTTAAATCAGTTAATGCGCCGTCTAAGTCATTGGTAAACTCGTTATCAAAAAAGTTAGTAAAGTTAACACCAACACCAATGTAAGGACGTAATTTAGATTGGCCATTACCAAAGTAATACTGCGCCACTAAGGTTGGTGGTAAATGCTTAGTTTCAGCAATTTTACCTAACTCACCAAGAGAAACATCATGACTAAAAGGAGTTGCTGCCAATAATTCTAAACCCCAATTATCAGTTAGCATGTAACCAAAGTTTAAGCCGACTTGGGTATTATCATCGACTGTAAACTCTGCAACATTAGCAACAACTGGACTAGACTCATTTGGCACAACCGCTACCGCACCAACACGAAAGATAAAATCACCAGCTTGATGAGCAACCGCAGCTGAAGAAACACCTGCAGATAATAAACTGGCAGCAACTAGACTAAGGGCTATTTTTTTATTCATTATGACAACTCCATGTGTACAACATAATTAGCGCTTTCGATAAACACCTTTAACAATTGCCGCTACACTGCCAGATAAAACCTTTAACAATCTTGATCCAGATCAACAAAGCTATTTACATCAAACTAGGTATAACGCTTTATTGACTTAGATCACATTTAGCTTAAACTTTGTCTACTAAGAAGCTTTTAAAATGCCAGTTTAACTGATGAAAACGTTGATTTTTTAACCAGGCACTTTCATGAGCAAAGCATGAGCCTGATATTAACTAAGCAATAACCATTTACCTTTTTGTAACATTTAATAGCGGTATTGCTTGTTAAGCAATCCTATAAAAATTCTGCCTATTAAAGCCTGTCTATAAAAAGACTCATAAAATAAACGCCGCTGCCAATGATTAAAAGATAAACCCCTCAATTGTTGTTACAAAGGTGCTACCCTTGAACAAAATACCTTTACCTTTGTTTATAGGCTGTAATTATCTTTCAATGACACAAATATGGATAACATCACTGTTTAGCCTCACGCTGTTTATTGCAGCTGATTTAGCTGCATCACAGCCCAAGGACATCGCTAATGCTATCTTTGATAATGAGCCCATCTCTGATGATAAGCCTACCTCTGAAAAGACCATCACCGACAAAAAATCACCTTTGAATGAAACCCAGTCAGATGATGAAGTCGAGCCATCAGCTTGTTATAGCCGTTCACAAACTGATGAGAAAATTGATAAGGCTTTTGATTATCTCAACACCAAATTCTGCCAACCGGCCATTTGGTTTGACAGCTTCTTTGTCGATGATCGCATTGAAGATGATGCCAGAGCTGGCACGATTGTCCGTTGGTATAATGATTTTTCCTATTATGAAAAAGAAGGTTTTAAATATCATGCTAACGTCAATGCGCGGGTTAATTTACCTGGAGTCACTAAAAAGCTAAAACTCATTTTTGATTCAACTGGAGAAGATGATCCATTTTCATTTATACGCAGCCCTGACGATAACAACGACAGGGAATTTAGCTTACGCTATGACTGGCTAGCTCGAAATAGAAGTAGTTTTAATATAAAGCTCAGTTTTAAGCCTAAAATCGAAGCTCGTTATCGCTATACCTATCCTATTTCAGAAAATACCATCAGCCGCATCACCCAAAAGCTGTATCAAGAGAAAAATCTCACTGGTGAGTCTACTGAATTCGATATTGAACACTCTTTTAACGATGATTTTTTATTGCGCTGGAGTGCTGCGTTCCAATATGAAACTAACGATAATGGTTGGGAGCTAGGCTCAGGTCTGCAGTTATATCAATATATCAGTGATAAACAAGCCATTAGTTATCAAGCCCACATACACGGCGTCGACCAGCCTTATAAATATATTGATAGTGCAAAAATTGGCTTAACTTACCGACAAAACTTTGTCCGAGATTGGTTGTTTTTTGCCATCACGCCTGAATATACTTGGACTAAAGAAGATGATGAAGTGCGCATCAATCAAGTGGTGCTAACCTTTAGCATAGAGTTTTTATTTCAAAATATTTAACTCTATGCCGATTAGCTAAACCACCGCCAAGAGGACAAGATGATGAATGAAAAATTTATAAAATTTGATGTGTTTGGTAAGTTCTTGTCAATTAAGCGCCAAGATAGACAAAGTGATCAGCCCCAATGGCTACTGTTTCGTGATTCAGGCACCGGGCTTAGATCGCGCATCCATGAGGTCATCATTCCACCTGAGCTTAAAGAAACAGAGCTTGCTGGTTATCTTGATGATATTTTCCATGAAAATGCCACTGCAAAACATTCACAAGTGTTAAAGCTGACATAAAAAAATGACATAAAAATGACATAAAAGGTGCAGCTAAAGGCTATAACTTAAACTCAAGAGCTAATTGACTAGTGATAAATGACAAGGGGTTACGGGGAGGTTAGAGCTCAAGTGAAAGCTTAGGATATTGCTTAAACCAAGGTTTACTGGCAACACGCTCCATAAACACATGTTTATCGGCATTGGGGTTATAGCTCACCGATAGGCTAAATAGGTTTTCATAACCAAATAATGCCTTTAGCACTAACTTGCCATCATTATCCAGTTTTACCGCTACCGCTGTTTGTTGCTCAGGCCAATAACACATCGCATCAAGGGTTGATGTATAGGCTGGGTGATGATTCCTTTTATGCATTCTGGCTTGGTTTTTCACCGACCAAGGCAGTTTTATCCGCTCAGATAATGCTTTTTCGATTAACTTATCACGATAGGCACAGGTTTGTTTGCTGCAATAATAAATCACATCAATATCAGTTAACGCACTGGGCGCTATTTGATGCTGTTTATCCCACACTAAATTACGCACAAACCCTGCAGCAATGTACCAATCTGTAATATTAAGCTCAGTAAAAAGCGCTGCAACTTGCTGCAAGGCGCTAATGCGCATCTTGTCTGCTACAATCCAATTTTTTAACTGAGCTTCATAGTCCATATTTTACTCGAGCTTATCTAAAAAATGCTGGGTTAACTGGCATCATCTTGCTGCTCAGGCGCAGCTGCAGCAAAGGCTGGGTGAGCCTGACATGTGTGCCAAATCCGCACAATATTAGGGTATGCAGATAAATCTACGTTGAAGCGATAGGCATTGTAAACCTGAGGGATAAGACAAATATCTGCCAAGCTTGGACTGTCGCCAAAACTAAATTTACCAGAGTGAACAGCTAATTGCTTTTCTAGCGCCGCAAAACCTAAATGGATCCAATGATGATACCAATTCATTTTGTCTTCTTCAGATACGCCCATGTCTTTAACGAGATACTGTAATACCCGTAAGTTGTCCAGTGGGTGGATCTCACAAGCGATCAATTGCGCCATGGCACGCACTACGGCTCTATTTTTAGCCCCTTGTGGCAATAAACTATATTGCGGATATTGCTCTTCTAAATACTCAATAATTGCCAATGACTGGGTTAAATTAAACTCTCCATGGTCATCTTCATCAACCAATGCCGGAACCAAATGCTGTGGGTTCAATTGGGCAAACATATCACTATGCTGCTCACCGCCATTTTTGACTAAATGCACTGAAATTTGCTCTGCATTCAGCTGCTTAAGATTAAGCGCGATACGCACCCGATATGCCGCACTGGAGCGCCAATAACCATATAATTTCATTGTATATCCTTATCAAATTAACTGAGTTAGCATTGATGATATAAAAAAAGCAATAACGTTAGACGCTATTGCTTTTTTATCACAGCAAACACTTATTTAAGCTTTGTATTCAACCACTTTTTGATCGATAGAACCAAAGATTGAGTTATCTTGATCATCAAACATTTCAATTCTTACTGTATCGCCAAAACGCATAAATGGCGTTGAAGCTTTACCGTCTGCAATGATTTCTAGCATGCGTTTTTCAGCTAAACAGCTAGAACCGGCACTGCGATCATAATTTGAAATAGTACCAGAACCAATCACAGCTCCCGCTGCCAATGGACGGGTCTTAGCAACATGAGCGACCAATTGACTAAAGTTAAACGTCATATCTACGCCCGCATTAGGACGACCAAATAAATCACCATTTAAATGAGTTACCAATGGTAAGTGCACTTTGCTATCTTGCCATCTGTCACCTAATTCATCAGGGGTAATCGCCACTGGCGAAAACGCACTTGAAGGCTTTGATTGGAAAAAGCCAAACCCTTTCGCTAACTCCCCAGGTATAAGATTACGTAACGATACGTCATTCACTAGCATCAATAATTTGATGTGCTGGGCAGCGTTATCTGCATCTACGCCCATTTTAACGTCGTCAGTGACCACTGCGATTTCTGACTCGAAATCAATACCGTACTCTTCACTGGCCATTTCAATATCGGCTTTTGGCGCGATAAAGCAATCTGAGCCACCTTGATATACTAATGGATCAGTCCAAAACGTTGCTGGCATTTCTGCGCCGCGCGCTTTACGAACCAATTCAACGTGGTTGACGTATGCACTGCCATCAGCCCATTGATATGCACGAGGCAATGGCGATAAACATTTAGCTTCATCAAAATCAACGGCGTTGTCCATCATACCGGCATTTAATGCTTCATATAATTCTTGTAATTGCGGGTTTAATAAATCCCAAGCATCTAATAATTGCTGCAAAGTATGCGCAATAGCAGGTACGGCAACGGCTTTGGTTAAATCTTTACTGACCAACATCAGTTGGCCATCACGGCGACCGTTGTTATAACTTGCAAGTTTCATTTTGACTCCTAGATGGGTACAAATAATGTTGCTACTACTCAAGACAATGTGATTACAAGACGTGCTAACTGGCTTGGCAATTCGATTAAATCAAATATGCTACCTGTAAAGCGCCTATGCTGAGTAATAACAACTAAAATAGCGTTGTTAACGATACAATTACCCTAAGCTTAACCGAATTAATATAGCGTGAGATAAATCACACTTTGTTTGCTTGAGAGTTAAATTGTAAAGGTTTCAATACAGAATGAGATCCCAGTATCAGAATGCGGATCTCAGGCTGGTAAACCTCAAAATGCCAGTGGCTTACTGACATTTTGATGGCATGAAATCGTTACACTAAAAATAACCGCTACGATTAATTAACGTTTTTTAGATATTTTGTAGTCGCGCAGCTTGTTAGCAATAGCGGTGTGAGAAACCCCCAGCTTTTTAGCTAATTGACGGGTACTTGGATAAGCTGGATATAAGCGCCTTAATAAGCTCGCCTCATATTCTTTCATGGCTTGATCTAAGCTGCCTTCAAACTCTTCATCAAAGTAGCCAAAGCCTTCAGCATAAGAAGGTAACTTAAGTTGCTCAACGGTTAGTTCTGCCGAGCCATCCCACATCGATACCGCTCTAAAAATAGCGTTTTTAAGCTGACGCACATTACCTGGCCAGGCATAGGTGAACAAGTAGTCCCGACATGATGCTGAAATACGTCGTAATGGACTCGATAACTGCTGGCTATAATGCTCTAAAAACATTTCAGTGAGCGGAATAACATCCACTTTACGTTCACGGAGCGACGGCATGTGATAACTAAGTACATGAATGCGATAGTAAAGATCTTCTCTGAATTCACCTGATTGGCACAGTTCTGCCAAGTTCTTTTGGGTAGAACAAATTATACGTACATCAGCGCGCACTTCTTCATCGCCGCCAATGCGTCTAAAAGTGCCATCTTGTAGTAAACGCAATAGTTTTACTTGAGCAGCTTTTGACATTTCGGCAATTTCATCTAAGAAAACAGTGCCACCTTTCGCCTCTTCAAACAAGCCACGTTTTACCACTTGGCCATTTGACACAAAGCCAAACAATTCTTCTTCTGCCACGCTATCTGGTAATGCAGCGCAGTTAATAGCAATAAAGGCGTGCTCTCGGCGCATACTGGCATCATGACTCGCTTTGGCCATCAACTCTTTACCAGTACCCGTTTCACCAGTTATTAATAACGGTGCATCCAGTTGGGCCATACGTTTGGCTTGTTTAAGCACATCTTTCATTTTATCGCTAACGGCCAACACATTATCAAAGCCTGTGGTTTGATTTTGCAGCGCATTAAATTGCTTACCGACACGGGCTGGTGATTTTAGCGACACCACCGCGCCCGCTAAAATACTGGCATTGTTTTCATCAGGTAAATAGATAGGCAGCATTTCGGCTAAATATTCATTATTACCAATTTGCACCCGAGTGGCTTGCGCTAATACAGGGGCTTCAGTTAACCAGCGAGAAAAGTTAAATCCTTGCACCCAATGATTAAGCGATTCATCAATCACTTCATGCTCTTGCATATTAAGGGTTAATAATGCGGATTCATTAACAATACGAATACGGCCTTTAGCATTAATTGAAAAAACGGAGTCTGGCAGGGTTTGTAATAAGGTTTTGAGCGCGTAATGTTCTTGCTCGGAGGGCATAAACGATACGGTACGAACATCATGGACGCTTTCTACTTTGCGAATTAAAGGCATTAATTCACTTAAGGTTTCAAAGCCAATTTCGGCAAACTGTAGGTACAAAAAGCCTCTATTGCTGGCATCAATTGCAATTAAGTTAATGCCATAGTTTTCTAGCACTTCTAGAATATCTTTCGCAAGGCCGATACGATCTAAACAACTGACTTCCAAACGCATAAACAACTATTCCCTATTATATTGTTTTCTGGAATATCCGAGGACTCGATTCTGACCATGTCAGGGTGCCCTTCTTAATTTGTGAGCGATACGTTAAAAGGTTATCGGGCGCGTGGCAAGTGTTGTTTACAGCATAATTGTAACAGAGGACGTGCTAAAACAGGTTACGTTAACGTAACCTGCTGATATAATTAACTAAGATTTTAGTTAATTAACTGGTCGGTTTTCGCCGCCATAATGAAATCATTCTTATGAAGACCTTTAATGGAATGTGACCACCAAGTCACTGTCACTTTGCCCCATTCAGTTAAGATCCCCGGATGGTGAAAATCAGCTTCAGCAACATCAGCGAGTTTATTGGTGAATTCCATCGCCAGTTTGAAGTTTTTAAACTTAAAAACTCGCTCTAATTGATTAATACCATCACGGTTTTCAACGGTCCACTGGGGTACCATTTGACTAAATTCAACCAGCTCTTGCTCGGTTACTTTTGGGGCATCTATTTGGCAAGCCTCACATTTTAGTTCGGATAAATCTGACATAACAGCTCCTGTATTATCACACTAGTTTAATCTGGTGTTTATATTATTAATGTATAAATGAATGACTAGTTTTAACGAGTCCCTAAACGGCTATTGGGTTGGGTTTTGGGGCAAATTTAGCCGCAAACAAACCTAGCTGCCGTGCTTTAGCGACTTCAGCCATAATATCCATTCGAGTGATTTCATCTAAAAAGTCGATATTGTCGATAACGTAATAAATCGGCTGCATAATATCTATTCGATATGGGGTTCTCAGCACATCCAGTAGCTCAAAAGGCTTACGCTCCGGTTTATCACTTAATGCGTATAAGGTTTCACCTGGCGAGCTTAATATACCGCCACCATAGATATTAAGTTGATCATCTTTGGCTTTCATTAAACCAAACTCGACCGTAAACCAATATAATCTCGCTAAAAACACCCGTTCTTCTTTAGATGCCGCCAAACCTAATTGGCCATAAATATGCGAAAAATGTGCAAATGACGGATTGGTTAATAACGGGCAATGACCAAATATTTCATGAAAAATATCAGGTTCTTGTAGGTAGTCGAACTCTTCTTTTGAGCGAATAAAGGTCGCCACAGGAAACTGCTTATTGGCCAACAATTCAAAAAATTTACCGAATGAAATAAGTGCCGGCACTCCTGAAGTTTGCCAGCCTGTAGATGCAAGTAACACCTTATCGATTTCTTTTAATTGCGGTACCCGATTCGTGGGCATAGCTAAAGCATCAAGGCCATGCATATATGCCTCGCAAGCTCTGCCTGGCATATTGTTCACTTGGCGCTGATATAACTGATGCCAAATGTCATGTTCTTCATCGGTATATTGGATGTAACCCTGACTATCAGGGATCTTCGCGGTGTAATTTGTTACTTTGCTCATAAGTGCCACTTTACGTAAACTTCACTCCCTTCATAGTGTGCTAAGGATCACATTTTGTTAACTGCTTGGGGTTTTATTCTTCAGTGATTTGACAGTACAATTCGTAAACAAAACGCTACATTAGCAGTTTCTACTAAACTTAACTTAATAAAATTAGTCATATAAACTGCCACCTTTAAATTACAAAGTGGCCAACAACTCATCTCCCGATTCTGCCTTAAGTCAATGGATAAAACTTTTAAGCTTTAAACAGGTTAAAGCTTGATACCTTTTTTAGTGAGCTTGATAACTTAAGTAGAATAAAATCCAAGCAATTAACTCGCTTTACTTTGGCGCTATAGTTAAACTTTTAAGTAGACTGTCATTTTTGCATTCAATTTTATGTCATCCACAGTTAAGGACATTTCATGGCAATTTTAGTCACTGGCGGAGCCGGATATATAGGAAGCCACACTGTAGTTGAACTGTTAAATGCTAATCAACAGGTTATCATTGTCGATAATTTATCCAACGCCAATGTCATCGCCTTATCTCGCATTGAACAAATTACCGGTAAAAGCTGCATTTTTTATCAAGGCAGTGTGCTAAATAAAGCGCTATTACATAAAATATTTACTGATCATGTCATTGAATCAGTAATTCATTTTGCTGGTTTAAAAGCGGAGGCTGATTCAGTGTGTAAGCCATTGCAGTATTATGAAACTAATGTCACCGGCACAATAATTTTGTGCCAAGTCATGGCGGAACATCAGGTGAAAAAGTTAGTTTTTAGCTCTTCAGCTACGGTATACGGCATCCCTGATGGCTTGCCTATTAAAGAAACCGATTCAACCGGAGCCACGAACCCTTATGGTCAGTCAAAGCTGATGGTGGAACAACTACTGGCTGACTTACATACTGCTGATAATCAATGGGATATCACTATTTTACGCTACTTCAACCCAGTTGGTGCTCACCCAAGCGGACTGATCGGTGAAGATCCTAGCGATATTCCGAATAATCTTATGCCTTATATATGCCAAGTGGCTGTGGGCAAGCTAAAAGAATTACAGGTGTTTGGTAATGATTATCTTACCCCTGACGGCACAGGTGTACGAGATTACATCCATGTGGTTGATTTAGCCCAAGGCCACCTAAAAGCATTAGCTAAGCTCAACAGTAATTCAGGCATTGCCACCTACAATTTAGGCACAGGCCGTGGGTACAGCGTTATCGAAATTATTAATACCTTTGAGCAAATAACCGGTAAAGCGATACCCTATTGCTTTAGTGCTCGTAGAGAGGGCGATCTTGCGGCATACTTTGCTGACGTGTCTCAGGCGAAAACGGCATTAGATTGGCACGCTGAGCTGTCCCTTGAAACCATGGTTGAATCTAGCTGGCATTGGCAATCTAAAAATCCTGACGGCTACCGAAGTTAAGGGGTTAGTTGACATAGCTTTTTGAGCCTATTTATTTAAGCCCTGTAGATATTTACTGGCTAACTTTAGTCTCATTAATGTTAGCCTTGTTATTGTTAGCCAAAAATAGTGGAAGAAGTATGAGTCAGTCAGTCAATCACAGCCGCAGAAACCTATTTCGCAGACGTAAAATTGATGCCCAAAGACCGCCTTGGGTTAAGTCTGATATTGAGTTCACTGACGAATGTACTCGCTGTAATGCCTGCATCGATGCCTGCGAAACTAAGGTAATCATTAAAGGTGATGGTGGTTTTCCTGAAATATCATTCACAAACGACGAGTGCACATTCTGTCAGCAATGCGCCACAGTATGCAAAGAGCCCATTTTTGATCTTTCTCAACTCACGCCTTGGAACATAAAAGCCGGCGTCAATGACAGCTGTTTAACCTATCAAGGCGTATGGTGTCAAAGCTGTAAAGATGCCTGCGATCCCGCAGCAATAAGCTTTAAGATGGCCATTGGCCAAGTACCCAAACCTATGATTGATCTTGAGGCTTGTACAGGCTGCGGCGCTTGTGTTGCCCCCTGCCCATCAGCTTCTATCAGTGTCATTGAGCTTAACGTTACGAGTTAATGCTGTTTTAGCTAAGCTGTATCAATAAACTGTGTCAATAAGTCTTGGTAGTCAAAAAAGTCTTAATAGTCAAAATTTAATTGTTTTTTTTGCGATTAATTGTCGCTATATTAAATGTTAAATACTAACAACAAAATAAATTTAACCGCATAATTATCCTGGTCATTGCGGTCAAAAATGCATAAAGAGAGCGAATATGTTTAGTAAAAAAAGTCCCACAAGTAACCTGAGTTTTATTGCCAATGATTGTGAATTAAGCGGTAATATCAAAGTTAACGGCGACGTACTTATTGCAGGGAAAGTTGATGGCGAAATTCGCGCTTCTGGTAACATAACGGTTGAAGCTACTGGGGTTGTCACCGGTGGTGTTGTTTGTGTGGAAGCGACGGTTTCTGGCTTAATGACAGGTAATATTAATTGCGAAAAACTCACCATTACCAATACCGGAACTTTTGATGGTGAAGTGTACAGTAAGCGTATGGAAATTTTAGATAACGGTCAGTTCCTTGGTTATCGAAAAGCTTACGATAAACAAAGCAAAGCATTAGAAAATAATGAAAAATTGGTTTCCACTGTTGAAACTGAAAAAGAAAAGCCTCAACTCACTGCAGCTGTATCGGCATAGTCAATTTCAGCGTTTGGCTTATCCTTCATGAATATTTAAAACGAATGCCAAACATCGACGTTTGGCATTCGTTCAATAAGTTATTATTTAATAATTAAACACATCTCTTTTTGTAAGCACTTTTAATTAGCGCTTTGGCTATAAGTTAGCAATATCTACAAATAATCGCTTTAGGGCTTAATAGATTGCTGCTGCCATTGCCGCAGTAAGCTGACAAACTCCGCTGGCGCTCTATCTAGGCTATCAATAGATAAATAAAGGTGAAACCCTAGTTGAGCATCTAAGGTTTGGCAGCGATGGCCAAACATGGCTAATACGCCACGATAACGCTCACCATTAACCACTAATGGGGTAAATTCAGCGCCGACATAGGTTTCAAGGCTTTGTAAGTCTTCATCTTGAGTCGCTGCTGTCATGAGTAACGGCCGCTGCTCAGTCAATAACCCGGTGGCTAACCTTGGGGAGATACAATCTAAAATCGGATTGATGTGTTTGAGTTTAATGCCAATATACGGCAGTTCAATTAACTCAAGATTTTGGGTCACCCGTGACACGTCAATACGCTGCACATTATCCCAAGCTACGTGCACTGTGCCGCGGCCATGATAATAATCAAATCCTGCTGCAGATAATTTAAAACTGGCTTTCGGCTGATTTATTTTGGCAACACCTAGTACCAGCCCTACACTGCCAACGGCAAAAAACACCATACCGACACCAAATAGGCTTTTGTTGTTGATAAATAATATCAAGCTGATAAATACCGCAATGCCACCAGCAATGGTTAAACTAATGCCGTTGCGCTTATTATGCGGCGCGATAAACAATGGCTCTGAGCGCTCATGTTGGCTGGGATCAGACATCAGTTAATAATCCTTTTATGGTTAGCCATAACATGCCCACATACTCGTGAATTGCACGCTGGGATATATACAGATTTTCAGCACTAAAGCGCCACCAATAACCCGGTGAGCTGATAAAATTAGTCGGCGCGGCGATGGGATTTAAATCAAGTGTGGTAAAAATCTTCATTGAGCGCGGCATATGGGTCGCAGAGGTAACCAATATAAAAGGCTTATTGGCAATTAACTCAGCCATAGATTTAGCTTCTTCAATGGTATCTAGCGCATCAGCAAACGTCACTATTTGGCTTGCTTGCACGCCCAGCTCAATCGCCGCTTGCTGCATAATTTCAGCATGGGGGGTTGGCGTTAAGCCGCCACTCCAACCACTGACCACCAACTGGCAACGATTATCTGCAAGTTTTAGCTGCCTTACGCCTTCTGATAATCTTGCTAATGCTGTCGATGATAACTGCTGCACCGCAGCTCGATTAGCATTTTCAGTGTGACCTGAACCCAGCACCATCACATAACAGGCTTGCTGCGCATTAGCGACAGTACCCGATTGATAAACGAGGGTTAACGGGGAGTTATTCACTGGGTATTGAGACTCTAAACTGGCTGCTAACCCTGCACTAAATTGCGAATTACTCAGTAGCAATAAAATAGCGAAAGCCGCGATTAAAGCGCTTTGCCCTAAGGTTTTCAATCGCTGGGATTGGCTGCGGAACACAAATATCGCCAATAACAGCAGTAATAATGTCAGCGGAATAGGCATAACCAATTGAGATAAGATTTTTTTAAGCCAAAACATCGAGATACCCAGTTTTTAATGAAACGATATTTTAACTTGTCACAGCCAAGATTACTATTTGAAGCGCAAGCAATCTGCAATTAAGCCTGCGTGTTGGCTTAAGGGAATGTCGCCTTACATTAAAGTTTGAAACGTTTATCGACTTAAAACTGCATTAACTTGTAATCAGTAAGGCCGCAAAACACAATAAAGATTGAAATTTTTGCTTTACCGCATGACGCCACAGCGAACAATAAAGACAATAAAGACCGAAACTCACTTTTGGACAGAAATGTGTTAGAACATTGACTCTAAATTAGGAAGTTCAGATTAGGAAATGTATGACGATGGTAGTCCTTATCGCCCATTCCTATGCCTTTTTTTTATCTTAACGGAACAACAATTCATACTCTCAATGTCAAGTTGACGCCTGGGCATATTGACACTGTCGCAATTGTTATGTAACCTTAATTCAAATCACAAAGGAGTACATCTCATGTCTAGTCAAGTTACCAACTATTTACATCGTTCGTTCATCGCTTTATTTGAAGAGCAAGATGGCCAAGATATTTGGTCGTGCATAAAAGATCCAACTAACATTGTTAGAATGGAAACCGCGATATATCTAGGCAAAACGCCCTTGGAGTCCATTACTCCGGAGCTCTTAAAGCTTGATATTTTTAAACCTGATAGTGGGCAAGATGTCCAACGTCAAAATCGATTCAAACAGTTAACAGGTTCTCTTGTTAAGTATATGCTTTGCAATAAACTTGATAAGTATCAGCTCAATGACAACAAGACCAAGTTGAGAGCAAGTGAAGACCGTCAGCAAATATTTTCAGCGGCATCTACTTACAAAGCTAAGTAACCAAGTCTGATCACACTTAGTAAGTTTGGTGAAGTAGTAATTCGGAGGGGGAATTTTGAGAATTTTGCATGTGACTGACTTACATTTTCACAAGGTTCAATGCGAGTGGGTGGCAAAGCAATCCAATGAAGCCGATGTGCTGTGCATTACTGGTGACTTTCTTGATGATAGGCTTGAGTGCTCAACCACATTAGCAGCTCAAGTGACATGGTTACGAAAGTGGCTAAGTCAAATCCCTATCCCTGTATTTGTTTGCAGTGGTAATCACGACAATCCGTTAGATGATGAATCGGACGCTGACCATGACTGGCTTAACTCAATTCCTAATATCCTTGGTGACAATAGTCAATTTAAGCTTAATGGCGTTAAGTTTGGTTGTATCCCTTACCAATGTGAAAACATAGAGCGCTTCAGTGATTGTGCCGTTTTATTGCATCATGAGCCACCATCAGGTCTAAAAACAGCACTACAAGACCGTGTTGATTGGGGTTCAGAAGATTTAAAATCTTGTCTCAGGCTCGGTGCCATAACGCCACGATGGTTATTGTGCGGCCATGTGCATAGGCCACTAAAGAATGTGTCAAAATATCGATCTAGTATAGTGTCTAATCCTGGCTCCAATAGACATCTAGACACTCCAAATCACCACTGGATTAATATTTTGTAACGGATTAATTTTCAATAAAAATTTGAATTACCAAAAAAGAGAGATTTCAATGAAAGAAAAAGAATTCAATTACCAATTTTGTGGCTTTTCTGTTGTTATCAGAAATGGTAAGGGACGTGCTAAGTTTGGGAAAGATGTTGTTTTCGACACTAGTGGGGAGTCGCACGAGAAGATTAAGTCTGAGTTAGAAAACCAGATTGTTGATCACCGAATTAGTTTACTTACGCCCTTCATATCTGAGTTTGATATCGACACAAAAGTATTGCTTGGGTTAATCCAAATCCCAGCAGTCTTCGCAGAGAGATTGATTCATCAAATGCATCAATATGCCAACAATTGGGGTATGGACGTTAATGTACGATTTGGTTTGCTTGGTATGCTCGCGGAAGGTAAGCCAGGCTTCCCTAACTACCAAATCGAAACGTCTGATTCGAGTAAGAAAGAAACTTTTAAGTTTAGTGGTGAACACTATGGCTATGAGCTTTTTGAAGAAGGTCATATTACGCCTCCAATGAGCACAAACCACTTACGAGCTATTTGGTGCTTGCAGTAGCAATATCTCCAAGCCAGCACGAGTTGTTGTGTAGTTGCATAGTAAACCAGGCCATTCTATTGGAGGTGATAATATTTTTTTGAGGGGGAATGCTACAGGCTTTACCTCAAAATATACCAACTTTAAACTCATTTTGGGGCAGAAATGTGTTACGTCCCTAACCCACTTTTGGACAAAAACTCGTTAGAGTTATAACTCTTAAAGTGATGAGTCTCATTAGGGAAAGTATGGCAACCGAGACTGTAACTAATTTTTTGTAACTGCCCCTCACCATATCTTGTGCCGGAGTCTAGATACCTCCGGCAATCCGATTAGTGTTTAATTCGATCCAGCAGAGCTTTTATTTCATTAATGACCATTTCTGGTTCATCATTTTGTGGATAATGATAGCTTTTATCAGTCAATACTATTTTACCTTTCGGAAAACTAAGTACCCAATCTGAATGCAATTGTCCCCACATCGTGCGAGCTTTATCGTTGAAAAATAGCACTGGAGGATTTTGATACTTTTTAACTGACGCAATGACTGTAACCGGAATATTAGGAATCTCAGGGTAATCAGGAAGTGGGCGTTTTGACCAAAAATCGAGATACTGGTTAGACATGCCATTTGCTTGGTCATCTAATTTTATTTGAGCGATTTCCTTCTCTGCTTTTTCCAAATCGATTTTTCTCATAATATCAACATCATGCTCAGAGGCAGGCTCAATCAACATTAATCCAGAAACCCATTCAGGATAGGTTGCAGAAAATCGTCTGGCAATATAAGCACCATATGAATGCGCAACATAAACTACTGGTTTTTTAATGTTTAAAACTTCAAGCAATAAACGAGCTTCCTCCGCATACTCTTCAGAGCTATAGTTTTTTCTGACTTTTTGCGAGCCACCATTACCTATCCGTGAATAGCGAATAACGCGGGTATCTTTAGCAAGTTTTTCAAATATAGGTTCCCAATCTGATAGCCCAGCAGTCCCACCTGCTTCTAGGAAAACAGTCTTTGAACCATTTCCTGCAATTTCGTATTCAACGTCATAACCGTTAACTTTTATAAAATTTGGTTTGGCTATAGCTTCACCAGCAATAAAAAAAACGATAAACAAAAAAACAAATCTCACGGGTTCTCCTTGAAGCACTAAATCTCGCATAGTGCGCACTTGAAACCAATTATTTAAGCCTCGCTTTAGCAAAGCTATTGATTAATAAGCACTCTAGCAAAGCCATGCTGAATAAACGAGCAAAAAGACTGAAAAGAGATTATAGATATTGATGTCATACCTAAAGTGGTCAGTAACTGTCATTTATCGATTACCAAAAGTAGGTCAGCTGACTGGCTACTGTTGTGTGCTGCTTATCGTCTGCAACTCATAAAGGGGGGCATAAGTGAGTCAGCGCAGGCTCGCTGACTCAAAGATGGACAATAGTAAGTTAGAGTTTGCAGTCTAAATTGGCTGCTTCGGATTACTTAAATTTGAGCGAAGCAGGCCAATTAATAGTTAATGAACGCTAAACCAAGAGTATCCTGACGAATATAATTAACCTTCAGCTGCCATCCTAGATTTTTCTAACAAATTTACCTGCTGCCTATCAAGACCAGCCTTACCATACCTATAACATAAATAGTCTGAAGTATCTTGTTCATGAGTTGACATTATTACCTGACGATCTCGTAGTTCCACTCGTAACAAATCGCTAAATGATGCAATATTAATTTCATCCATGCACTGGGTCGGATCATCAATAAATACAAAAGCCGTTTTTGCATACTTTTTATTCAAAGCTAAGAATAATGAAAGTGACAACGCGCTAATTTGTCCGCTGCTCATAGACAACGTAGCATCGTGCTCTGAATCTCTTACAGAATTAAATTACACAGCCACCCATTATTTAGAAGTTATAACATAACGCCATTCGTTTTAAGTTGCTAACACTTACATCCATTAACTGATGGGATTATTCCTGCCAAAGGACTGAATATTTCATCATTAATCACCAAAAATAACTCATAAACTAAATTCAACACAGCAAAAAAGCTTGATATCTATCAAGTGGAAAATGCTTTTATTTGAAATTAAGAAATGGTGTATTAAGCGCACAACCAGCGCTGACAGTTAGCTGCACCTTGTCGTCGTTTTAGGTCTAAATGCTCACAATAATCTGTTAATGCAGGCAACGCCCCCACCGCACCTTTGAATAAAGCGCCAAACTCAGTGGTGATTTTAAGCCAATTCTCTGCGGGAATGTTCAGCCTATTGAGGATATCCTGACTACTCGCGCTAATGACGCCGCGTTTATCTTCTCGAATAATCCGCCCTGTATCTTCAACCAGCACAATGTAGTCTTTAACACTAAACATCAGTCCATTAGGCATATCTAAACGTTCATTTCCTACAAATGGTAGTAACTCTTTTGGTTGCTCACCTTTAATCGCTGAATTTATGCGTCGTTGAATACTTGTGTAATCTGAAGTTTCAGGTGTTGCAGCCATTTGTGCGCGAATTGGATTCAAATCAACATACGCCATACAGGCGAGTACGGCCGCATCATCTAACAAGGCTTGAGATTTAAACCGCCCTTCCCAAAAACGGCCTGTACACTTGTCTTCTTTATTGGCCATTCTAGCAATCGGTTCACTCAAGGAACGCATAAACCAACTAATATCGGTTAAACGTTCTCGATATAGCCCAATACAATCATTAACCGTCTTTAATTCAAACTCATTAAGGACTTCAGCTTTAACAAATTTATGCGTCAACAGGGTGCCTTTAAAGCCTTTATGCCATTGGGTAAGCACATCTATATCAGACCATTCTTTGGCTTTATCCACATCGACTTTAAGCACCACATGTAAATGATTACTCATCACCGCATAAGCACAGATATCAATCGCGAAAATCGTCGATAATTCAATAATTCGGTTATCTACCCACTCACGGCGATGTTCATAGTTTTCGCCTGTCGACTTATCAAACCCACACAAAAATGCCTTACGTACCACACGCGAACAACAGTGGTAGTAAGGCGTATCTTCTAAACTCACGAGTGTTTTTCTAGGTCTGGCCATCATTAATTACCGAAAATTAAGTAATAACTAAAGCCTAGTAGAGTGTTTAACATTTAGCCAACTAGAATGGGTGGCCTTGTTATTTATATATCCCCAAATCTTTGAGTTAAGTTCTTTTTCTGCTTTAGCTACAAATCCAGAACAATATGACCCTTCTATTTCTCTTGTAAACCAGTTGTTAGGGTGTTTTTTGGCCAACCATCTTGAAGTCTGACGTATTATGCGTAATCCCCAAAAAGCGATTGGAAGCATGACAGCAAGATAAACCAAAGCCCCGCCGTATATAAACTGTGCAATTGAAATGCCAATAATTATGATTACATTGGAAACATTAATAATCGCAGGTACCCCAGCAGCACCAGCTATTCCTATGTGGTAACGACTTTGCTTTGGATTTTCCTTCAACTTTTTATACATTAAGATTAATTCCTCAACTTCATTTTCATTGAGTTGTGGCTCACGCTCATATACAACTGCTGAAGTTGCATTTTTTAAAGCTTCTGTAAGTGGAATATGTCTTAAATCTTTATTATCAATGTCAGGGGTTGATTCAAGTACTTTATTATCTGAGACTGCTATAGCAACGTGTGTTATGAATGAAACAGTTCCTAATTTTATAATTGCTCCAGGAATAGTGTTTGTGTTCATCAAAATAATATCTCCTGGCTTAATTTTTATGTCTGTCATAATTAATTTACTATTTACCTATTTTAGAGATGAAAAAGCTACCAGCATATTTAACGCTGAGGCATAACGTTTTAGTATTTATGCGTTGCGCTGTTTGCAGGGCATAAATCGCTTGTTGGACTTGGCCGATGCCAAGTCCAGGTTAATTTGGTATGCTTTATGCTAGAGGTATTTGCTTTTTTTGATGCTGGCTCTGGGCTGTAGAGCTGTTTTGAATTGATTATATGGTTTGATATGTACTTTTTTCATTGAAATTCCCTTGTCATTGTTGTGTTCCATCCCATTTTTTTAAGTCTAGCTGATTCAATGAGGATAATATACTCGATTAAGTCCTCATTTGGCTCCGCGCAGCGGCTTAGTTCAACAGCTTTTATGTGTCAGTTCCTGCATAGTGATCTTCGACTATTGTCATAGCAGACTCTGTGGCGGCACTATGGTCATCAAACGATTGTTTATAAAAATAGAAAAATGCGATCCCGAACTCAGCTAATTCTATGAATATAAAGTTATTCGTAGAGTGGAAGAAATGAAAGTCTTTATTTTTAGTATGCATAATACAAAGGGAATTAAACCTATCAGCCTTTGATTTCACACTCAATACTTGCAATGCCGAGCGAAAATTTGAAAACACCTTTGCTGGACTCGTGTCCATAGAGCCTTGAAACATTGCAATAGGCATTTTGCCAATAAAAGGAATGTACTCAGCACCTTTTACCTTATTTAAGTTTCTGCGAAGGTCGAGTACTTGAAATTTGTACTCTAGAGTTTCTAACCATAGGATGATTAACTCTAAGGTCTCATGTGTGAACTCTTGGTGACTAACATCGACTCTTTCAAATTCATGCTTCAAATGTCTCTCCAAATAGCCAAGGAGATTCGAGTTGCAATCTTTGCATGCAGGTAGTGTAGTTTTATTGTATGTTTGATAAATACCGTTAGTTGTTGTTTCGAAAGTTCGCTTCGTACAACGATTATAGACCCATTGAGGTATCACGTGCTCTCTAGTCAGTTGATCTTGAGACCCACAAATTATGCACATCTCTGCTGAGTGTTCGGCTATAATTACGTCAGTAATTTTCTTCTTATTTGCTCTGATTTTCTTTCGAAGTTGAACCAATTTTAACTGAATACTCATCTAAGGCATGACTCCTAACTCGCTCTAGCACATAACGCTTCCTGTACGACTCTACGCCGTAGTTCACGTACATATAATGCAGCCTTTCATCGAGTACTTCAATATATAATCAATAGGTTAGTGAACACATTGAAAGGTTAGACCACGCTGTGTAGCATAATATATAAATGAACTGCATTCGGATAATTTTTTTGATGGCAAACGCATTCCAACAAAATATGAATGAGCATATACACTAGCTTGCTTTGGGGCAGAAATGAGCTACACACTCCTCTATCACTTTCGAATAAACACACCCGATCATCAAATATTATATTCAAGTCGCTCAATGTATTTGAGTAATGCCCTAGCCTGCATATCCTTCCCAATTAAAATGGGTGGCAATGTTAATTAGAGTCTTTGACTCAATTTTTTAGGCTTAAATCCTGCGCCTACTTTCTTGGTTCCTTTTGACGAATTACAGCTTGTGCAAGAGTCTGCCGCATTGCCTTCATTATTAGCGGCTTGGTCTGCTTGTTCAAATGTCATTTCACCTTCATAACTAATACATAGCCACCCATTATTTTGGTCGAATTTCTATGGTTGGTACTGCAACATGTGCTGCCGAAAGGCTTACGGCGAGTCAGAGATTTTGGATTACTCAGAGGAGGTTCAGCCAGGCTGCGGCAACGAATACGCTTGATGCTAGCCGTTGCTGGCACCGTGTTTGCGCCGCTCGAAAACACCACTAAAACTCAAGCCATACGACCTTGCCCTTGTTGCCGACAACCGATGATATTTATGGGGGTGCATGCACGACTGACAAGCTTTCTTAGGCAAAACCAACGACACCTAACGCCACTGTTTAAGCCGAGGAATTAGAAAGTGAACACTTAAGATGCAGAACAATAAAAGTATCAGGAGGTGCTAAGGTATTGATATGTTGAGGTAAAGAAATTAGCTGGCGATGCTAAGGGATCGATGCGGCTAGTGAAAAATGTTACTGCTCAGCACACACCGAAAAAGCGTAAGATCTTACGCCGATATTTACACTATAAAGGTATCACTCGGGCTTGTTCAACACTTGGGATAAGGACGCGGCTACGCGCGGCCTATCCTTATCTGTTATGTTTATTCTGGCAGTACATTAAGCATGCGTACTTTTGTACAAATATTGCGCTTTTTTGTTTTATATTCAGCACACTCCCAAAATCGTTCTTCCCATATTATTACTTTTGGAACGCTGCGATATTCACTCTTATTAAATATTTTCGTTGTAGGTATGTAATGCGACTTAGCATGTTCAAGTGAAATTTTTGCGGCTTTTAGTGTTTTGTCGGCTTCCTGGTACTGTTTGTAAGCGAGATCATACTCTTTTTGCTTTAATAATAGCCCCTCAGGCAACGAAACAGTTGCTACACCTACCTCTGCACAAACTAAGGGAGAGAAAAACCAACATATAAGAAGAACCAAAATTTGAGCATAGTTTGTTTTCATGAATTCACCTTTTAAACATAACAGCTTATTGATTAGCAGCAGGATAACCTCCTGCTTTCTTGTAAGTCTTTTCTTCAAACTATCACTTGTAAGTATTTGTTGTAAATATATTATTTAACAAAAAATACAGAAGAAATATGACAATTTAGAAGATAAAAAAGATGCATAGATGTTTACGAGGTCTGCATAACACTTTTATAAATATTACTAACTATTGATAATAATGAGTTAATTTTTAAAAGTTAGTATTATCGATGCGCCAATCAAACGATTTATGCATCTTTTTCATAGTAATTATCTTAACTTGAACTGTAACTGTGTATATATACAGCTAATTGGTGAGGCGACGGTTATGGGGCAATTAACATTTTTGGAGGCTATACGGGCAGAGATCAGGGTACGCCATTACAGCTATCAAACAGAAAAATCCTACCTCTATTGGAACCGTTATTTCATTCGACATTGTAATATTCGTCATGGCGCTGATATAAGCCCCGCTTTTATTGAACAATTTCTCTGCTTTTTAGCAGTCGAGTGTGAAGTGTCGCATTCGTACCATCCAGGAGTTATTGGCACACTGTGATGTCAAAACAACCGAGATATATACCCATGTGGTTGGTGGCCATCATACTGGGGTCATAAGTCCTCTTGATAGTCTTTAAGGCATACAACAAGACAAGCTACTAAAGCCATATCTTTTGCTTTCTGCATTAGTAAATATAAGGCAAACACAGAAACACAAAGTTAGAATGAGTCATTGTTCTAAATGATAATGGGGCATGGACGTGTTACTGGCACCAAATTTATACTTCATTTTAATTGGCTCAGTTATGCTAGATCATCACTTCAATCTAACCCATTGCCTGCCGCAGGTAATGTATAGGATATACAAATGTCGCGATCACATGGTCAATGATGTTCCCGACATCATCATGACATTTCCCAAATCCCT
>NZ_JAUORL010000031.1:0-55366 GCF_030548015.1 Shewanella sp. 4_MG-2023 | reverse complement strand
ATTTATTATTGAGTTCGAAGACAGAATTGTGAAGCATATTAACTAAATTGCAGTTACACAGAATCTGTTACACCCTCGATTAAATATTATAATTTAATTAATCTACAAACAATGCCAGAGGTTATAACTTGATGTAACGCCCTCTGCCCGATATAAATCTTTGCTTATTTTGGTACCATTTATTAAACGAGCTTACTTATTGAGTAAATAAACACAGTCTATTTTATTCTACCGAGGCCAACTTAACTACCGCGTCGTCTAAATAGATATCAACGCCTACAGCGGCATTTGAAAAATACACCGAGAGCTCAGTTAATTCACAATCAGGGGGGTAAATGTGCCACTCACTAAGGTCCATTCACTGTCTGACACAGTAACGGCTGGGCCTGCCTCGGTGTAAACCGCCTCTGAACCTTCACAGGTTTGCTTGATGTTAATGCTAACGTTTTCACTGTCGGAACCTGCAACTCTTATCCAACCGCTGATATCATAAGCGGTATTTGCAACTCCTCGCCCCAAAAAGTCGTAGACAGGCCCTTGCCAATCATTGGTACGTGAATTAACTAACGCTGACTTTTCACCTGTGTGAGCAAAATCAGTACTTTCTTCAATGTTTGCCCCCCAAGTTGCCCAGCCATTTATACCCGATTCAAAGGTTGAATTGGTCAATAAGTTATCAGCGTCCACAGTAATGTCACTGGTAATAGACACGCTATCGATATAAATATCGACACCAATTGCGGGGCCATCAAAATAAACAACGGCACTAGTAAGCGCACAATTTGGTAACACCAAACTACCGGTTAACTTTGTCCACTCGCCATTGGTAGCCGTTATAGCACCATGTTGAGTGTAAGATGCATCAGCTTCTTCATCACCTTCACATAAGGTTTTTAAGGTAATGTTTAACAGATCTTCATCTGCATTTTAATGCGGGCATATGTGGTAATTTCATAAGTCTTACCGGTTTCAGCAAAAGGCTGTAAATTAAATAACGGGCCTTGCCAAGTCCCTGTTCTATCACTATGTAAAGCACTGCTATTACCTGTGTTGGCATAGTTTGTTGAGCTGGCTAATGTGCCGCCCCAAACTGACCAACCATCAGTGTTTATTTCAAAGTCGCTGTTTGTTACTAAGTTAGGACCTAAATCTTTCTTTTCTTGATGAAAAGTAACGTCATCGACATAGATATCAATACCCACTGCAGGGCCTTCAAAATAAAGAATGGCATCGCTCATCGCACAGGTAGGTAACGTTACCTGCCCCGCAATTAAAGACCAATCAGTTGAGTTAGCCTCCGTAGCACCAGTGCCTAAGTACTTAACACCATCTGAACAGGTTGCACTAATTGTCGCTTTAACTTGAGCTAAACCTTCACTAATTGCCGTTCGAGCAAACAATTGGTAAGTTTGGCCTGACTCAACAAGACTCAAAATATTCGTTGATGGCCCTTGGTATTCTTGGGTACGCGCAGTACCGACTAGACTTTGGCTTCCGGCAAATACTTTGCTTGTGGTGATTGCAACTGCTGATGTGTCGTAACCTTCCCACCCTGAAGCATCAATTTCAAAATCACTGTTAGCTAAAAGGTTATCGCCAAAACCATCAGTGTTAGGCATTAAAGCTTGTGGTCGAAGGCTTACTGCATCTAAGTAAAAGTCTTCACTTACATCAGCGCCTTCAACTGATAAAGTGGCGTTGACAAGCTCACAATTAGGTACGGAAAATGAACTTGATAATTGGGTAAACTCAGTGTTGCTGGCAACGGCTGAATTAACAACGATAGTGTTCGCTTCTTCAGCGACACATTCGAGTATTACATTTACAGAGCTTGCTAATGTTGTTTCGTTAGCTGACATCACCCAAGCTTTAAGGTCATAGACGCTGTTTGCCTTAAGTAAGCTGGTGATATCAATGCTAGCTGTCGCTTTAGCATCTTCACTTGCTGAAGATAACAGCGATGTTATTCCATTCTGTTGATATTCAGTGGTTCTTGTCGTTGTTTCGCCTAAGGTTGTCCAGCCGTCTGTGCCTATTTCAAAGTTACCATTGGCAATTAAGTTTGGCATCACACCTGATTCATCAGCTTCAATACCCATAAAGGCATCAGCTATCGCAAAATAAGCCGGTTTTCTTTGGTAATCAGCAGTGTATAAAAGTGGATCATCGGGTCCAAACTCGCCATCAATCCAACTATATTTGTCTGTGAACCCCCAAACCGTGACAGCGTCACAACGGTCAACATTCATGCATGCATTGACTGCACGATGGTATACCTGTTGTTGAATAGCCAGTTTAGTCACTTGGTCCCAAGGTAAGGCGGATAAACGCACATCAATTTCACTGATGTTAACGTCTAAGTCCAAATCAGCAAAACGTTGCAGGTTATCGGTCATTTGCTGGGTTGATGGTGCATTTGATGCATCTAAATGCATTTGAAAACCCACCCCGTGAATCGGGACTTCAGCATTGATTAATTCTGAAACCATGGTAAATACAGCATCAGACTTAGCATTGATGTTATCGATACTGTAATCGTTATAAAACAACTTCGCATCAGGATCAGCAACATGTGCTCTAGTGAACGCATCAGCAATGTAGTTTTTATCTAGCTTTTCAAAGAATACAGAGTCACGATAATTAGCATCATCACCCATTACTTCGTTTGCCACATCCCACGCATATATTTGTCCGCTATAACGCGCTGCCGTAGCATCGATATGCGCATTAATTAATATGGTTAAATCTTCAGCTGTTACATCACCATTAACAAAAGATGGTGCTTGGCGATGCCATACTAAGGCGTGGCCTTTAAACGCTATGTCATTTTCTTCGACAAAATCGATCATGCTATCTAAAGCGTCATAATCCCAAACGTCAGAGCTAGTATTTTGAATAGATCCCCATTTACCGATATTTTCAGGTGTCACATAGTTAAATTCTTTCTTTACTATGTCGATATAGTCAGTCTCGTTATTGCTTAAAACACCATGACTTAACGCGGTACCAATGCGTTTATTTGCTTTGTTTGCTGCTTCGACTAAATTAGTCACTAACGGCTCTGGATCTGGATCGACTTCTACGGCTGGCGGAACTTCGGGTATTGGAGGCACTACGGGTGTTTTTTTGTCATCATCTGAACATGCCGACAATAATAGTAGTAAAGGGGAAACCAGTAAGCTTGTCCTGGATAATTTAAATCTATCGTTTTGTATATTCATTTATATTTCCTGAAGAGTATTGTATTTTTAATTTGTCATTTTATAAAATCACTTTTTTTATTGTGTTTACTACGAGCTAGCTATAAGTCTCATTGACCATAAGCTTATAGTAAAGTAGACCACTTGAATGTTATTAACAATTAAAATAATCTCAAGTTAAGTTGGTTAATGGTGTTTTTTTGTTTGCTAGTTTGATTGTATGTAAAGATTTTTGAATCTATTTGATTGTTTTTTAGACGCTTATTGATGTTTGATGAGATCTAAACACTTAGAAGGTTTTATTTTAAATAATGTTATTTGAGCTGCTAACTTATTACTTTGACTAGAGCAGTCTGCTTTGTTGTTCGCTATGACATTGTGAATTTATATTGAAATTTTTTAAGTTTTACTTGGCTATTTCACCAAAGTTACCGTGTGCAAGTTCGTCAATTTAACGAGATGATAAAGCTGATTTTTATAGATTGAGCAAGATGTAATTTCCCTTTACTCGTTTTAATCACCCTAACCTATTTAGAATAAAACAACTTAAATATTACGGCCTTCCAGTCTTACTATTGTCTTTTAAGCAATAGTGTTCCACATATCTCCTTATATATAACCCCATAAAAACCAGTAATAATGGATTTATCTTAAACATTGCAACCCTCTCTGTTGCAACGAGTTAAATACAAGAACTTTAACTGTGTTTATTCGCCATTAACAACAATCCAGACATTAAAGATGGAAAACTGATTTATGATTATTTTGCACGGTTTTGCTGCTAGTAACTATTACAACCTAGTTAAACATCTACTCTTATACAAAGCACTGCCATTTCAAGAAAACCTTATTTACGGTGGTAGTGATGAGTTACTGGCAATCAGTCCTGCAGGGAAAGTACCTGTTATAACAACAACTGAAGGCTTACATCTTTCAGAGTCGAGTGTCATTTGTGATTTTATCGAAGAGAATTACCCTACATCGAATGATCAGCAGCTATACCCTGAAAATGCTGGTGAACGTGCAGTTGTACGTCAAATCATGAAAATAGCAGAACTCTATTTTGAACTGCCAAGCAGACGATTTATACCATATGTATTTTCAGGCACCGACATACCTGAATCGGTAGCGATTGAAGTACGCCAAGTATTAAATCGTGGCGTTATCGCGTTAAGTCGCTTGGGTCAGTTTTCACCGTGGATTGCTGGTGAAAAATTTACCATGGCTGATATCTACGTTTATCACGTAAACACCATTGTCAGTGCATTTGCGTCTAGCCAACTTAACTGGGATGTACTTGCACAGGTCCCAGGCATGAAACAGTGGAATGATTCCATGAGTCAATCTGCCATTGCCCAAAGTATAGAGGCAGATCGACTGGCAAATATGCCCGAGTTTATGCAAAAGCTACAAGCTCAGATCCAAGCAGCAGATGCGGCATAGTCACTTAAATCATAAAAATATTTAAAACTTAAATTAGTACTTGAGTTTTAAAACGAACAAAATACAACCAATACAATAACGTTATTGGTACACCAAATTTAATTATTTGCAGGAGCAAAACCTTATGACTGATACCAATATTCAACTGACTTCAACAATCAGTGAAGACAATAAACTAACACTGGCTTTAACAAACATCGAAATGCCACAACCTTCTGCCGATGAGATCGTTATTCGCATTGAAGCTGCACCTTTAAATCCTTCTGATTTAGCCGTTTTATTCAGCGCAGCTGATATGACAACCGCGACACAATCTGGCACTGAACAGAACCCTACTATCACCGCGAATGTCCCCGCTCACTATATGCCTGCAGTTAAAACACGTGTAGGTAAAGCCACACCTGTGGGTAATGAAGGTGCTGGAACCGTCATAGCAGCGGGATCTTCTCCTGCAGCGCAAGCGTTAATGGGCAAGACCGTTGCTGTTATTGGCGGTGGCACCTATCGTCAATATATCTGTGCCAATGTACGAAGTTGCTTAGAGTTAAAAGAAGGCACAACAGCTAAAGAAGGCGCTTCATCTTTTGTGAACCCGCTTACCGCATTAGCAATGGTTGAAACGATGCGCGCTGAAGGCCATAAAGCCATCATTCATGCGGCTGCGGCATCTAACCTTGGCCAAATGCTAAACCGTATTTGTATTGCCGATGGCGTCGATTTAATTAACATCGTCCGTAAAGCTGAACAAGAAACGCTTTTACGAGATATGGGGGCAAAATATATTGTCAATTCAACTAGTGACACTTTCCTTGCTGATTTAACTGCTGCAATCATTGAAACTGGTGCAACGATTGCGTTTGATCCCATTGGTGGCGGTCAATTAACCAGTGACATCCTTAACAGTATGGAAGTTGCCGCATCTCGTGATATGACAGAACATAGTGTTTATGGTTCTGACATTTTCAAACAAGTTTACATTTATGGTGCTTTAAACCGTGGACCTATTACGCTGAATCGTAACTTTGGTTTTGCATGGGGAGTCAATGGATTCTTATTATTCAATGCACTCGGCAAACTAGGCACTGAGACTGTCGTGGCAATGCGTAAACGTGTTGCTGATGAAATTACCACAACGTTTGCAAGCCACTACACCCATGAAGTGTCATTGGCAGAGGTATTAACATTACAATCGATAGCGGGTTATTCAAAGCAAGCTACTGGTGAGAAGTACTTAATTACCCCTCAAGTTTAATTCAATTTTAAAGAGTCGTGGCCAACAACTGTTGCCACGACTTCAAACTATTTAGCGTATTTCTCCACATAAAACGAAGCAATACATTTTTACATTTCTGAGTTAAACCCCTGCCCCAGCTTTACCTTTAATATGTCTGTATTAACATCAATTCACCCTAATCACAGCGCTACATTCCTTAGCGTTTAACAGCATCGAGATACCTTTATGTGGATAAAACTATAAACTAAAGCCCGTTATGTAAAGTTGTTAAAGTTAAGTAAATTTTATTTTTGTTGGTTTTTTTATTGGTATTATAAATATCCAAGCAACAATAATGACGACTTGATTTACCCTATTTTCGTTGTTGATAGCATCCAATAGACATAAAAAGGTTTCTATGAAAAAGATAATATTTGGTTTTTTTATGTTCAGTTCATTGCTAGCTGCTACTGCTCATGCAGCAGATCAATTAACGGCCACTATTATTGGTTCTGGTTCGCCTATCTATAATGAAAACCGTGCGAGCGCGAGTACGTTAATCTCTGCCGGAAACACTCATATATTGGTTGATATGGGTAATGGCACTCAAGCTAATTTGTCTAAACTCGGCGTTGATATTCGTCATTTATCTAGCCTACTTATTACCCATCATCATCTTGATCATAATGAAGAATTTGTACCCATGTTAATTCGTCTGTTACTAGGGCGAAATAACTTCACCATTGTTGGTCCACCCAATACGAAGAAACTCACGGAAACAAATTTGGATTTGTATGAAGCTGATATTACATATCGACTAGGCAAAACTAAGAGAAACCTTGCCGATCGTATCAAGGCTTTTGATGTTACAGATATACAAGGCGGAGAATCCTTTAAGGTCGGTGATATACAGGTCACCACGCTTCAAGTTCCACACACC
This sequence comes from Shewanella sp. 4_MG-2023, assembly GCF_030548015.1. NCBI lineage: Bacteria > Pseudomonadati > Pseudomonadota > Gammaproteobacteria > Alteromonadales > Shewanellaceae > Shewanella > Shewanella sp. 4_MG-2023. The sequence continues at coordinate 48,570 of NZ_JAUORL010000031.1, read as the reverse complement.
ATTCATACTGTTGCTTACCGCTTCGATTACAATGGCCAATCGATTGTCATTACTGGAGATCTGACTTATTCAGAAGCACTGCCCACCTTCGCGAGCAATGCAGATTATATGATTATCGATTCTGGCGGAATGGTAATGATAGGTGGACGGAATAAAAACAAAAAATCTAATGATCAAAGCATAAATAAAGGTTCGAACAACAAAAATAAAAAGAGCGGTAATAAAAAAAATCGTGCTCACCTTAATTTAAACGACTCCAGTACACTTGCCCAAAAAGCTAATGTCAAAAATCTGGTCTACACCCATTTTACTGCGGGGGAAGTTGATGCTGAAGCGAGCTTAAAAGAAATTCATAAAAATTATAGTGGTAATGTCATTTTCAGTGAAGATCTTATGGCCGTTAATACTGCAGTGAAGGAAAGCATAGTCAAAACATCACAAAAGATAGCAAGTTACCCAATCGTCGATACCGGACAAAGAAAATCCTACAGCAACAATGCAGTAATACCATTACCAGACAATGCCAATGATTTTTATGGTCAAGATGCCAGTTATAGCACTAACCCTCCTTCTTACACCGACAATAACAATGGCACTATCACCGATAATGTCACTGGTTTAATCTGGCAAAAACAGATGGGGGATAAACTGAGTTATGATGAAGCACTTTTAAAAATAAACACTCTAAAATTAGCAGGTTATGGTGACTGGCGAATTCCCACCATTAAAGAGCTCTATTCTCTCATTCAATTTACAGGCAGCGTTAAAGGAGAAAAAGCGCTCACCCCTTTCATCGACACCAGTTTCTTCAATCAACCTCTTGGTAATACTAAAGCTGGAGAACGAGAGATTGATGCCCAAACATGGTCGAGTACCGAGTATGTCGGCAAAACAATGAAAAGTGATGATACGGTTTTTGGGGTGAATTTTGTTGATGGCCGTATTAAAGGTTACCCAAAGTTTAATCCACGCACTAAAACGCCGAATAAAATGTACTTTAGGTTTGTGAGGGGAAATAAAGCCTATGGTAAAAACAACTTCATTGACAATAAGGATGGTACCACCACTGATTTGGCGACTGGTTTAACTTGGCAACAGACAGACAGTAACAAAGGTTTGAATTGGCAACAAGCACTGCAATATTCTGAGGATCTAACTTTAGCTGGCCATAGCGATTGGCGTTTACCAGATGCAAAAGAGTTACAAAGCATCGTGGATTATACCCGCTCACCTGAAACCTCTAATTCAGCGGCAATCGACCCGATTTTTTACACATCTTCGATAAAGAATGAATCTGGCGAAAAAGATTATCCTTATTACTGGAGTTCAACAACTCATCTTGATGGGCCAGTGCCAGAATCTGCAGCGGTTTATGTGGCCTTTGGTAAAGCCTTAGGTGAAATGCGTGGCATAACAATGGATGTTCATGGCGCGGGTTCTCAGCGCAGCGACCCTAAAACAGGTGCACCGATGTCTCGTGGGCCACAAGGCGATTTTATTCGAGTTGAGAATTATGTACGCAGTGTACGAGATGGCAATGTCGTTTTAGCGGCCCAAACATATGAGCAGCCTCTGACTGAATATATTAACGAATATGCAAGGGCAAGTAACCTGACGGGTTCAACGACTCAAAAACAAAACAACAAAATCAAAAGCAGTACTCAAAGTAATAAATTTATTAATCGATTTGATAAAGATGGCGATGCAAAAGTATCGGCTTCAGAGTTTAAAGCTGGCACAAAGCGCTTTAATCATTTTGATAAAAATAAAGATGGTTACATCACGGCAGATGAGGCACCTACTGGACCGCCTAAAAACACCAAGTAAAAGCATTACTGAATCGACTTATTATTGTGTTTTACAGAAAGGCTGTTGTTATCGACTTAACATAATATAGAGAAGTGATTAACCCGACAGGTTGTTTGAATTTGACCAGTACAGTTGATGATGATTTAGAATATTTAGACAAGCTATTCAAATTTAAAGGGAAGATAAAAAAGCCAGTAATACAAAGTAAACTTCGTATCGATAACGTTGGCCATCCACCTTCGACATACTGTTTATAGGCATCTTTAAAGCCATCAGGAGTTGTGACGTTTCCGTCAGTCCAAGTACAACCTTGTTGGTCGCCAATTTGGTTTAATGGTGCCACGACTTGTTCAGTTAATTTAGCCGCCTCAGCAATGATGGCATCAATCATATCTATACTTGCATCTTCATAACCAAGACCTTGGTAATGGCTTTCACAGCCAAGTAACTCTTGCATCACAAATTTAAAATCGCGTATGGGCGCTTTGTAGTCAGGCATTGTCATTCTCCAAATAATTATTTTATTTAAGGTGGTAACTGACTATTTGGATGATAATTCACACAAATAACATTTCCGAATATTCGATGCTAAGTTAACTAAAGCTATTATCCAAATGCATAATACTTATGACGATCTATTAGTAAAAATAATATGGTATTGATTTATGCTATTTAGTTAATCGGGTCAGTGGGTATTTGTTCCTCGATGTAATTTCCATACCATATACATATACATATACATATACATATACATAGACTGAGCCCTGCCTGTATTCCTTACATGAATAGTTATCTATTAAAACAATTGATTGGATAAATACAGAAACTCCACATAGCATGATTTGGCGTTTAAACGTTCATAAAAGTGGTAGTTAGTTATATTCAGAAGCTTAGGTTAGCTTCTAATTTATTCCCTTGCAGTTATTGAATAACGCAATTAAAAACTAGATGTTTACTGGTTATTAATAGAGCACTCAAGTGTCACAAATAACTTAAGTAAATCAGTTTGTTGACAAGGTTACTTAATAACTATTGGTCATTCTTGGGGATAAATATGAATGTAAAAACAGTACAAATCTTTAAGCACTCTTTAACCGCGTTAGCCGTTTGTGGGGTACTTAATTCATCGGCTATTGCTGAAGAAGTAAACACCAACTCAGAAGAAAAAGATGATATCGAAGTCATCTATGTCACAGCCTCTAAACGCCTAAAAAGCCTGCAAGAGTCACCAGTGGCGGTAACCGTAGTCGACGGCGCTGCAATTAAACAGTCAAATACGCTTGATATTAACGATCTACAAACATTGGTGCCCACTTTACGGGTTACGCCATTACAGCGCTCTACTAATACTAACTTCTCAATTCGTGGATTTGGTAATGGCACCAATAATACCGGGATTGAGCCATCGGTTGGTGTGTTCATTGATGGTGTCTACCGCTCCCGCGCAGCGGCGCAAATAGGTGACTTACCGCGAGTTCAACAAATAGAAGTGCTCAGTGGCCCCCAAAGTACCTTATTTGGTAAAAATGCATCTGCTGGTGTGATCAGCGTAACTACCATGGAACCTTCATATGATTTAGAAGGCATGGTTGAATTAGGCTATGGCAATTACAATCAACAAATAGTTAAAGGCTATATAACTAATGGGCTCTCTGATACGTTTGCCGTGAGTTTATCGGGCGGTTATAACGCTCGCGATGGTTATGCTGAAAGTATTGTTGGTCTTTCAGATGTTAATGACCGCGACCGTTGGAACATTCGAGGGCAAGCTTTATATGAACCCACTGAAGATGTTAAATTTCGCTTAATAGCCGACTATAGCGAAATTCAAGAGGCCTGCTGCGCTGTTGAAGATTCAATTAATGGTGCTACTACTGCTGCCGTTCGCGCATTAGGTGGCATTGTTATCGACGAAAATGATTCATTTTCTTATCAATCTGCACTTAATTCAAATCCTGACAATAATGTCGAAGATGGCGGTGCCTCACTACAAATTGACGTTGATTTTGATGGTTTTGCATTAACGTCAATCAGTGCTTATCGCAGTAATGATTCAGGATTTAAGAATGATGTTGATTACACGTCTTTAGATATTCTCACTGAAGGTGGTCACACAGAAATAGAAACCGTCACTCAAGAGTTGCGCTTAACTTCAACAGGCGAGCGAGACTTTGAATGGATGGTCGGTGCCTATCTGTTCCATGAAGAAGTGATTACTGGCGATACTTTATATTACGGTAATGATATTCGAAACTACTTTCATGTATTAACCGCTGCAGGCGGTGCCCCAGGGTTATTAGCAGGTGTTGAAGGAGTATATGGTCTTGAACCAGGAACATTTTTTTCAAACACCTCAGCCGTTAACTCAGAGTTTGAACAAAAAAATGATGCCTATTCTCTGTTCGCAAGCTTTGATTACCATATCACTGAACAGCTAACGGCTATTTTTGGTGTCAGTTATATTAATGACCAAAAAGACATCACCATAGAACAAACTAATACTGATGTATTTTCTGCAATTGATTTAGATAATGATCTTACCTTGTTTGGTGTGCCCATTGGTTCGATCCCCCAACTAGCTCCTGCAGTTCCAGTATTGAAAGGTTTACAATTTTTACCGCCAATGATGGAATTACCTAACGTGGTAGAAAACCATAAAACAGATGACAGCAAAACCACCTGGTCATTTCGCCTAGCCTACGAAATCAACAATAACGTCAATATATTTGCCACAGCTGCAACAGGCTTTAAAGCAACGTCATGGAATTTGTCCCGTTATAGTAGCCCTTTTGCATCAGATCAAGAGGCATTAGAAACTGCCGGTATTTCACAACCTAACCAAGCTTATGGCGGACGTTATGCCTCTCCTGAAGAAGCTACCGTTTACGAGCTTGGTATTAAAACACGTTTTGAAAATGGCGCTTTTAATGCCACATTTTTTGATCAAACTATTGAAGGATTTCAATCATCTATCTTTATCGGTACTGGATTTGTGCTAGCTAATGCAGGTAAGCAAAGTACTCAAGGGATTGAATTTGACTCCAAATATAATTTAAACAGTGATTGGTCAATCACCTTTGCTGGGACTTACCTTGACCCTGTTTATGATTCCTTTGTTGGCGCATCAGGTCTAGACGGGCCTGTGGATTTATCCGGTGAAAAACCAGCTGGTATCTCTGATTTAAGCCTGACAGCAGGACTTGCTTATAATTATGAAATCGGTGAGGACATATATGGCTACGCTAGAGTTGATTACTTATATGAAAGTGACACTAAATTAGCTGAAAACGTGCCTGATTCATTAACTCGCGAAGTTAATACCGTTAATGCCAGCACCGGATTAGCCTTTGGCAATGGTATCAATCTACAGCTTTGGGTACGTAATTTAACCAACGACGAATACTTATTGTCAGCATTCCCGCCTCCGATTCAAGCAGGTAGTTTTAATGGCTACCCAAATCAACCTCGTACTTTCGGTGCTAACATTTCCTATGAGTTTTAGTTAAGAGAAAGCCAATAGTGATAATGACTTACATTGTCGCTGTTGGCTTTAACCTTTAACGCAATTAATAACACTCTACATTTTTATACTAAGTAAAGAGTCAGCAAATGCCTATTGAAACGATTTTAAAACAACGCTATTCAGCACGTGCGTTTTTGAATAAGCCTGTACCACAAGAAACCTTAAAACACATTTTTGAAACGGTGCAATTATCCCCTTCCAATTGTAATGTTCAACCTTGGCAAGCCTGTGTGGTGTCGGGAAAAACAAAACACAAATTACAACATCAATTCATGGAATTATTAATGAGCGGCGCCAAGCCAAACCCAGACTTTAACTGGACGGCACAATACAGTGGCGTACACCGCGAGCGTCAGTTTGGATCAGCAAATGCGCTTTACACCGAATTAGGCATAGCCAGAGAAGATAAGAAAGCGCGTCAAATGGCAATGCTGCGTAACTGGCAATTCTTTGATGCTCCCCATGCGGTATTTTTTACCATGGATAAATATTTAGACATTATGGGTGCAGTAGATTTAGGTATTTACGCGCAAACACTTTCATTAGTTCTTGCTCAGCATGGCATATCAAATTGTATGCAAGGTGCCTTAGGTCAATTTCCTGATCCTGTGCGAGAAGCATTAAACCTACCTGAGGAACGCGGCATCTTATTTGGCATGTCTTTTGGCTTTGCTGATGACACTAATCCTGTAAATAAAACCAGAACAGACAGAGAGTTAATCGATAATGCAGTCAGTTTTTTCGAATAAATGCCTTTTTATATATGACATTAAAAGAGAATCAACATGCAGTTGGAGCATAAGTTTGCGTTAATAGATCAGACCAACATTCACTATGTTGAATCGAATCTTGTATCAGGCACAGAAGCAAAGCCAACGATCATTTTCCTTCATGGTTTTCCTGAATATTGGGGCGTTTGGCGTAAGCAATTAAGTTATTTCGCTGAAAATTATCGGGTTATAGCGCCTGATTTACCTGGGTACAACTTAAGTGATAAACCTACTGAAGTTGATTTTTACTCTGTCCCCAATTTAATCGCTTTCTTTTCAAAGTTTATTAAACACATTAGCCCAAATAGCGCAGTGATTTTAGTTGCCCATGATTGGGGCGGCGCCATCGCTTGGCCCCTTGCAGCCTTTCATCCACAACTAATATGTAAACTGATTATTTTGAATGCCGCGCATCCAAGTACCTTCACCCGAGAAATGGTTAACAACCCACTACAACGCCAAAAGAGTACCTATATTCATGACTTAATTAGTCAAAATGCAGAGCATTTATTACAGCAAAATAACTATCAATACCTAGCTGAGAACATCATGGTAAGTGCTTATAAAAGTACATTTAGTAATAAAACCAAAGCTGAGTACCGTCAGGTTTGGAGTCAACAAGGCGGCATTAATGGCATGCTGCAATATTACCGTGCAATGCCGCAATTAGCGGCAAAAGAAAACACTAATCATTCAGCGCTAAAACAACAAAATAACTGCTCGTCAAAAAGTGAAGACTCGGGTCAATTGAGTCCAATTAAAGACATCGCGACAATAAAAATACCCAATATACGTATTAACCTTCCAACGCTTATTTTATGGGGTGAACGAGACCAAGCCTTTGTTAATGAGAATCTTACCGATATTAACCAATACGTTCCGGATTGCACCATAGTGCGTTTCAAAAATTGCAGTCACTGGTTACAACACGAAAGACCTGCAGAGATAAACCACGTCATGAATCATTTTATTAATACATAATCACAAAAATAAAGGCTTGTTATGACCCAATCACAAACGTTAACCCACAGTGCATTTGTTTTTGAAGTTTCAAAATCAAATTTAATCCAAACCCGAGTAGTACCACTTAATATTGAACAGCCTTTAGCTGAAAATGAATTACTGCTGAAAGTAGATAAATTTGCTCTTACAGCAAACAACATTAGTTACGGCGTCACCGGAGATGCTTTAGGTTATTGGCGATTTTTCCCAACGGCAAATAGCACTGAGCAAGCCCAATGGGGGCGACTCCCAGTAATGGGCTATGCAGATGTTATTGCTTCAAATTGCCAACATATTAAAGTGGGAGAAAGGCTTTGGGGATTTATGCCAATGGCGACTCATTTAACCGTTATTGCTGGCAATATCGCTACAACGGGATTTTCTGATATAAATCCATGCCGAGAAGGTCTTTCACCTGTTTACAGTCGCTTTGATCGGGTTAATACTAATCCTTATTATCAGATAAATAACGAAGAATTTGATATTTTACTTCGAGGTTTATTTACCACTTCATGGTTAGTTGATGACTTTATGTTTGATAATAATTACTTTGACGCAGCTCAATACCTCATCACCAGTGCATCAAGTAAAACCAGCATTGCCCTGGCCTTCTCAATTAAAGACAGAGGCGAACGCCCTGCTATTGGTATCACCTCTGAATCTAATCGTAAATTTGTTGAGTCATTAGCTTGTTATGATCAAGTTGTCAGCTACCAACAAATAGCGTCACTCGACAGCGGTGTCACATCAATTTTAGTTGATATGGCTGGCGGTCAATCAACACTTTCAGCAATACATTACCACTTTGCAGACTCACTGCGTTATTCGTGTCGAATAGGGGCAACTCATCACCAAGATATTGATATCTCGGATGGTTTTAACGTTGCTAGCTTGCCGGGCGCAAAACCAGAGTTCTTTTTTGCACCAAACCAGCTTAAAAAACGTGCTGCAGAATATGGTGCCACCGAAATGATGAACCAGATGAATTTAGCATTACTGCGTTACATTGAGTTTTGCCGTGTGAACATAACCATCAACACAACTTATAACGTTACTGAATTAGATGCCATTTACCAACAAGTATTAGCAGGTAAAGCCGATGCATCTGTGGGCCAAATTGTTTCTTGGTAATTAATAATATCAATTCATTTAAATTGGCCAGCAGCAAGGTCTGTTAAACCTGAGGTTCGTATGGAAAGTATTGAATTAGTCAAATTTGTAAACACAAAAGTGATTCCAATTTGTATATTTTTAATCATGATGGGAATGGGGCTTTCTCTTATTCCTAAAGATTTTAAGCGAGTGGTAAAGTACCCTAAAGCTGTATCTATCGGTTTGGTTAATCAACTCATACTTTTGCCGCTTATAGGGTTTGTATTGGCAAGTGTCATGCCTTTAGAACCAGAATATGCCGTAGGCGTCATGCTGTTAGTACTATGTCCAGGTGGTACGACTTCGAATATGTTTACCCATTTAGCCAAAGGAGATGTCGCGCTGTCAGTTTCGATGACAGCAATAGCCAGCATCATAACGGTATTTACCATTCCAGTGATACTTAACTTATCGCTTGAGCACTTTATGGGTAAAGGTACTGAGTTCTCATTACCGATTATTACCACCATGATAAGTTTAATGAAGCTGACAATATTGCCTATTGGCATCGGGATGTTAATAAAGCGATTTGCCCCCAAATTAGCTGACAGTACACAAGTTCATGTGTCTAAATTTGGTATTTTATTTTTAACCTTATTAATTATCTTTTTGACATACATTCAAAAAGACATTGTGGTTTCAGCCCTTATCGCTGCAGGGCCAGTTTCAATATTGCTCAATATTTCAACCATGGCACTGGGCTACTATTCAAGTAAGTGGCTTGGTTTAAACCTTGCTCAGCGCACTTCAATTACCATCGAAGTAGGTTTACAAAATAGTACTTTATCCATGTTCATGGCGCTGACCTTATTGGCCAATTATAAAATGTCATTTACACCTGCTATTTATACGTTAACCATGCTATTTACTGCAGGTGTACTCGTCAGAATATTTAATTCAAAGTTTAATCGCGCCGATAAACCGAAAGTGCAGTTAGATATCGCGAAATGAAGCCCTTTAAAAAATTAACAACACGGAAGATACTCATATGATTACAGTTCACCATTTAGTTAAATCAAGATCTAAACGCGTTTTATGGTTACTTGAAGAGATGAAGTTACCCTATGAGTTAGTCATACATCAGCGTGATCCAAACACTAACCTCGCACCGAAGGCGTTATATGCCATACACCCTCTGGGTAAATCCCCCATCATGGTTGATGATGACATAACCATATGTGAGTCTGGTGCCATTATGGAATATATCTTAAACCAAGATTATTCAACGCATTTAAGACCAGACACAAATAGCAGCCAATATTATCAATACCTTGAATGGTTACATTTTGCCGAAGGCTCACTGGCTTTACCCGTTATCACGACTTTATTATTGCAAATGGAACCCCGTGCCAGTAGTTACCCACTAGATAGTTATATTGCCAAAGAATTAGCAATCGACTTTGCTTATATTGACCAATATTTAGCAAGCCACAGTTACTTTGCTGGCAATGACTTTAGCGCCGCCGATATCATGATGACCATAATGTTAGAGATAGCCATGAGTTTAAAATTACTCAAGGGACAAGACAATATCAAAGCTTACCTCTGCAAAGTTCAACAAAGAGCGGCCTATCAATTAGTGTTAAAACACGGATAGGACTTTTTATTAGAGTAAATACTGTATAAAGTAATTAACAGCAACAATATTACAACCAACGATTGACAATAAAAACAGACAACTAAAACTAAAAAGGTAGCAAATGGAACTTATCAAGGTCGAAATCGACAACAATATACATGTAATTACGCTAAACAATGGCAAAGTTAATGCTATCTCGCCAGAGATAATTACAGAAATTAATGTCGCTTTAGATGCTGCTGAGCAGCAACAAGCCGTAGTTATTTTAACAGGCCAAGCCGGAATATTTTCAGGTGGCTTTGATCTTAAAACCATGAAGTCTAGTTCAGAGGCTGCAATAGCACTGGTAACCGCAGGCTCTAAGTTAGCCCGCAGAATGCTGGCGTTCCCGACCCCTATTATTGGGGCATGTACCGGTCATGCTATTGCCAAAGGGGCATTTTTATTACTCAGTTGTGACTACCGTATTGGCTGTGCGGGTGATTTTAAAATTGGTTTAAATGAAGTCGCTATAGGCATGACAATGCACAATGCCGGTATTGAGCTTGCGCGAAATCGTATCCCACGTAATTATCTTACTCGTTCAGTTATAGTCGCTGAACTGTTTGCCCCACAAACAGCGGTTTCAGCAGGTTTTCTTGATCAAGTTGTTGAACCTGAGCACCTGATGGCCACTGCCTATGCAGTGGCTAAGCATATGCAATCTCTTGATATGAAATCACATCACGGCACCAAACTAAAAGAACGTCACGCAATCCTTGCCGCGTTAGATAGCGCGATAGAAATCGATGCCCAAAGCACGTTAATTTTATAAGGTTAATACGATGAATAACAATGAAAAGTTTAACAGTTTGACTGTAGAAGTTAACGCTAAAATTGCTCATATCAAGCTTAATCGTCCAGATGAATTTAATTCAATGAATATTGATTTTTGGGATGAATTCCCAAAAGTGATTCAACAGATAAATGATCAAGCTGCTGCTCGTGTCATTGTTATTTCATCAACAGGTAAACATTTCTGTGCAGGAATGGATCTAGCCGTTTTTACCCAAAGTAATAATGATAAGAATATTGAATTAGGCCGTAAACATGAGCAATTACGCCGCTTAGTATTAAGGCTACAAGAGTGCTTCAACGTATTAGAAAGTGCCAGAATGCCAGTATTAATGGCCGTTCAAGGTGGTTGTATTGGTGGCGCGGTTGATATGGTCAGCGCTGCTGATTGTCGTTATTGTACCAGTGATGCTTTTTTCAGTATTGAAGAAACTAAATTAGGCATGACCGCTGACTTAGGCACATTACAGCGTTTACCTAAATTAATCTCAATGGGTTTAGTTAAAGAATTAGCCTATACCGGTCGCAGAATGCCAGCCAATGAAGCCAAAGATGCAGGTCTGGTTAATCAGGTATTTGAAGATCAACAAAGCATGTTAACAGGCGTAATGGCAATAGCAGCTGAAATTGCTGCTCGCTCACCATTGGCGGTAGCAGGCTGTAAAGAGATGATAAATTATGGCCGCGATCATTCTGTAGCAGACAGCTTAAATTATATGGCAGCTTGGCAAAGTGGTATGTTCCAACCGCAAAATGACATGATGGAAACTTTTACTGCCAAAGCGCAAAAACGAGCACCAGAGTTTCAAGAGCTAACACCAATTGATAATTCAAAAATATTCTAACTCGCTGTAGGGCTATTGCTCGATTGAATTAACCAAACAGTGTTTAAATCGACAATAGCCTTTTTATAAAAGCTTTTATAACAAGATTTTATAAAAAGATTTTAAACCAAAAGTAATCAAACATGGTATGAAGTAACTATGACCAAGCCACTGATTAACCTCGTTCACGCCAATGGATTTCCTGCAGGAAGTTATAAAACATTTCTCGGTGAATTTAATGAAAAGTTCAGTACCATTGCTCATGATCAATATGGGCATAATCATAAATACCCTATACACACTAATTGGCAGCACTTGGTTACTGAGTTGCTTGATTATTTAAAACAGCAAGATGAAAAAGTGATATGTATTGGTCATTCATTTGGTGGCATTCTGTCATTTCTTGCAGCATGCCAACATCCAGAGTTGTTTCGTGGTGTAATCATGTTAGATCCGCCAGTTGTTACAGGCCCTTTCAGTCATGTGCTTAAAGTTGTTAAAAAGACTCGTCTTATTGATAAATGGTCTCCTGCAGGCCGGGCACAAAACCGTCAACGTCATTGGCCGCTAAACACTAACTTAGTTGGTTACTTCGCACAGAAAAATTTATTTAAAAACTTTGATCCAAGGTGTTTAAAAGATTACGTTGACCATGGTGTAACCCAGCGCAATAAACGCTTAGAATTAAGCTTTACCCCCGAAGTTGAAGCCGATATTTTCAGACATTTACCTTGTAACTTAGCCAGATATAAAAACCAACTTAAGGTCCCAGCTGCACTTATTTATGGCGAAAAAACTGACGTATTCCCGGTTAAGTATTTCACTCGCTTTGCAAACTTAAACAACATTGAAGTTTCCATGATGCCCAATGGTGGTCATATGTTCCCCCTAGAGCAACCACAAAATACTGCCAATATGATTAAGGCCATAGTCAAAGACTGGTAACAACGCTAATGGTATTAATAATGTTATTACTTAATAGCAGCTAAATTAGTCAGCTATATTTATAAAGTAAAACTAACAATAGTCTTAGCTTCTGGCGGCCTATTTTTATTTACTACAAGGTGCGAAACTTTTTGCATATTTATCTTTAAAGTTAACTCCATAGTAATTTACTTAGTGACTGCAATGGTCATTCAGCCGTTTGAACGCCCTATTCGCTGTTAAGGTTTACAAGCATTGCCATACCTAGCCAAGAGAACCACACTATTTGGCTTAAGCCAAATATTTCAGTGAGGATTTCAGCAGGATAAATTGTAAGAACACCGACAGTTCCAATTAATAGTCCGAAATAGTGTAACCATTTCGGTAATTCAATCGCTTTTAACCCTGCAACACTCAATAATAGAACCCATAAGCCGCCGACAATTTCGTTGCCGCCTCCAAAAGCCTCAACGATTGTATTTATAACCATTAAAAGGGTCATTGCTTGCTGTGGATTTTGGGCTGACAAATCGATAACAGCTGCTAATCCAACATTTGCAATCATGCCACTTGCGATGACAAGGCCAACCCAAATAATACCGAAGACTGTAGCCGTTTGTGACAAAAGAGGCGCTTTGGTTTTCATCCGTTGATGGATCGCTATAACTAATATGGCTAAAAAAAGCCCAAAAGCGACATACATAACAAAATTAACGATTGATAAAATTGATTGATGATGAATTAGATAACTGAGTTTTTGTGTATCACCTGCACTGACTGGGTAATCCCAACACGCACCAAAAAATATAAAAGCTGATATGTAAATAACAGCTTCAAAAAGTGCAGCAACGCCAGCTATTTTTTGTATGTTATTCACACCTAATCCTTATTCATAAAACCTTGTTGTTACAGCGGTTAGCTTCCGCTAGTGTTGTTGATTAACTGTACGGTCTGATATTCAAACGCTAGGCTAGTTTGTCTACCTTTAACGGTTAATGTATCACCTTTTTTTAACCTAAACCAAAGCGATTTAGGTACCCCGCATATACGGTCATTGCCGAATAATTGGTAACTTTTAATGTAAACAGCGCCAGTACAATATTGACTGCTATAGGCTGTACTCACATATTTAACAATGAACTCATGGTTAACATGCTCATATTTACCTAGCGTAGTCAGTAAAACATGACCATATCTTGCTGTGGCGAGTGGACCACAAAGGTAAATTGCAATAAACAGTAGACTATAAATACCTGTTTTTTTTAAACCTTGATGGTGAATTTTATTTTGTTTGTTGGGGCGGATATCTAGCCGATATAGGCTTAATATGATAACCGCTAAGGCTAAATACCAAAGATGGTTAGCGGCTAAGGTATGTTCATTAATGATAATGTCATTTAGAAAAACACTGACAACAATGGCGATTAAAAACAGCTCAATGGCTTTTTGGGTGATATTAATCTCTTTTATAATCATAATTTTAAATACGGTTTTTGTGATACCTAACAAAAGCCACTTATTTCTTCCTTGAATTATTTTAGCTCAATATGAAGCTGTAGTTTGTCGATTTTATATCGCGAGTTAACTCAGTTCCTTAATCGCCCTACCAATACCATCTACCGTTAGCGGGTACATTTTGTTATCCATTAACTGCTGAATTATCGATATCGACTGATGATAAGACCAATGCTGCTGGGGTTGTGGATTTAACCAGGTCACTTTATTGAAGTGGCCCAATAGCCGATTCATATAATCACTGCCAGGTTTCTCATTCCAGTGTTCAACACTGCCACCGCGGGCGACAATTTCATAAGGCCCCATTGTCGCATCGCCGACAAATATGACTTTATAATCTGAACCGTATGTTCTGATGACTTCTTCAAGGTCAATGGTTTGTTGATAGCGCCTGCTATTGTCTTGCCATACTTTGTCGTATAAACAATTATGAAAATAGAAAAATTTTAATTGTTTGAATTCAGTATGGGCGGCTGAAAAAAGCTCTTCACAGGTTTGAATGTAATCATCCATTGAGCCGCCGACATCAAAAAACATCAGTACTTTTACCGCATTGTGGCGCTCTGGCTCCATGTGTACATCTAATAAGCCACCATTTTGAGCAGTGGAGCGAATAGTGGTGTTAATATCTAACTTTTCACTGGCTCCAGTACGGGCAAATTTACGTAATTTTTTTAATGCTAACTTGATATTACGGGTACCTAGCTCTCGGTCTTGGTCGAAGTTTTTAAACTCACGTTTATCCCAGACTTTAACGGCGCTATTGTTACGGTTACCCTCTTGCCCTACTCTTATTCCTTCAGGATTATAGCCATAAGCACCAAAAGGTGAAGTGCCACCGGTACCGATCCATTTATTGCCACCAGCATGGCGTTTTTTCTGTTCTTCGAGTCGCTCTTTTAATGCCTTCATTAGCTGTTCAAGGCCACCTAAGGCTTTCAGCTGTTGTTTTTCTTCATCACTTAAATGCTTTTCAAATTCTTTACGTAACCAATCTTCAGGCAAGATTTGATCAAACACATCTATGCTTTCGATGCCTTTAAAGTATTCCGCAAAAGCGTTGTCATATTTGTCGTAATAAATTTCGTCTTTAACCATCACGATTTTGGCCAAATTATAAAAATCTTCAACGTCTGCAAACACTACGCCTTTTTTTAATAAGGCAATAAGATCTAATAACTCACGCAAACTGCAAGGTACGTTATGTTTTTTCAACGTAAGAAAAAAATCAATAAACATGATTTTGTTACCTTTATTTAGCGATTAGCGGTTTCTACGACTCATAAAAGCCAGTTTTTCAAGTAGTGACACATCTTGTTCATTTTTAAGCAGCGCACCAAATAACGGAATTACGTCAGAATTTTTATCTAATAGACTCGCTTGAGAAATATCATCTGATATTAATAGCTTGATCCAATCAATCAGTTCAGAGGTTGATGGTTTTTTCTTAATGCCATTGACCTCTCGTAAGTCAAAAAACACCTCTAAACTTTGCTTGAGTAGTTGTTGCTTCACATCAGGATGATGCACATCGATGATTTTTTCCATTTCAACTTTGGTCGGGAATTTAATGTAATGGAAAAAGCAGCGTCTTAAAAAGGCATCAGGCAGTTCTTTTTCGTTGTTTGAGGTAATGATGATAATGGGTCTTTGTTTAGCTTTAATCACTTGCTGAGTTTCATAAACATGAAACTCCATCTTGTCTAACTCTTGCAGTAAATCGTTGGGGAATTCGATGTCAGCTTTGTCTATTTCATCAATAAGTAAGATCGGTCTTTGCTCTTCTTCAAAAGCCTGCCATAACTTACCTTTAACGATATAGTTTGAAATATCATGCACACGTGCATCACCTAATTGACTATCTCTTAGGCGTGACACCGCATCGTATTCGTACAAGCCTTGCTGCGCTTTAGTGGTCGACTTAATATGCCACTGATACAACTTACAATTTAAAGATTTAGCTAACTCTGCCGCTAATTGAGTTTTACCGGTACCCGGCTCGCCTTTAATCAATAACGGTTTTTCTAATGCGATAGCGGCATTCACAGCCATAGTGAGATCGCTCGAAGCAATATAGTTGTCAGTACTTTTAAACATGCTTTTACCTATTGGTGATAGTTTTAGTTCTAGTGCTATTTTTAGTTAGCGTTTTATTTACCGTGTCTTATTCGGGCCCGGGAAAAAGATATTAGTTGTTTGTTGATAGGCCTTATATTCAGGGCGTTTTTGCACTGAATAGAACTCAGAAGGTACTGCGCCAGTATAAACAACTAAGGTGGTGTACATTATTTTGGAGGTAATCAGTAAACCGACTCCTAATAACCCCCATATCACCACCGATTCTTGTTGGTATAAGGCTAGCCATGATGGAATAGCGGCAATGACTAATCCATTCCACACCATCCATTCAGCAAAATAATTTGGATGACGACTAAATCGCCATAAGCCCACATTACAAACCTGATTCTTAATCCCTATCGATTTCATCGCTTTCAAAAAAGCTAACTTTTGTATATCGGCAATAGTTTCCATCGCAAATGCAGCCAGCCACACAATAATGCCGATAATTTCAAATATTGAAATTTGTGAGTCTGTATTGGCTGCAATAATAAATGCAGGTAAAGCCAAATAAGATGCATTGGCCAAACCTTGTATTATCGCCTCTATTTGCTGCGCTAACGCTACGTTGGTTTTACCGGCTTTTTGCCAGCGACGTTTTTGGTATTCATATCGTGGCAGTTCTGTTTGCAGATGACCAGAAGTCCACAGTTTTAACGCACCGAATCCCATGCGACTACCGGCAAAGATATAAGCCATACTGACGAATGCAACACGGGTTGAGTCGCCATCACTGTAACACCAAGTCATAATACCAATAAGCGTGAGTCCCCACGGCCAACCGATATCAACGTAGGACATTCGGCCTGTACGCCATGTAGGAATACATACCACCAGGGTAAACAAGAGTAGTTGCAGCAAACCATTTACAAGGCCAATTGTCGCCAAAGTATCACTAAATATTAAGAGTATCCAACCAGCAATAAAAACAAATAACGGTGTAAAGTATTTCATCTGTCATGTTTCCCCTACAGTGAGGCAAGTTTAATTGCGACGGGTATGCCATTAAGAACCGCATTCCCCGTTAACGTATCGACCTTACTCGCATCGGTTAAGTCGTTCATACTGACACCCGGTTGTGTTGCTGCAATGGACATGCGCGTACCTTGTTGGTTATGACCCCAACCTTGTGGCATACACACCACGCCTTGGAGAATGTCATTGGTAATTGCGGCTTCTATGTGGATTTCACCCACCCGAGAACTCACCTTAAGCAATTGTCCTTGTTTAATACCGAGGGTTTGCGCATCTTGGCTATGGATTTCTAAGGTACAGGGATTTTTACCTTTAACTAAACGCGCCGAGTTTTGCGTCCAGGTATTGTGACTTTTCACTAAACGGCGGCCAATTAAATCAAATGGATATGTTTGATCTCTTGGCGCAGTGGCCATCAGCGCATTTAAGCGTGATAAATCATCGAGGTATATTCGCGGCGCTAAGTCTATTTTACCTGTAGCCGTTTTAATCCTTTGCTCAATACACGGCATCAATGGGCCCATATCAATCCCATGTGGATTATCAATCAGCTTTTGTAAACTCATACCTTCTTCGCCATAAGGCCCTTGGGTTAATTCCCTATCTAAGATCATCTCAGGGGTATAAGGATCCATGGGGGTATTGGTCATACGTGATGATATTTCTTTTAAAATTTGCCAGTCACTACGCTGATTAGCATTTTTTTCAAACAATGGCGCTGAGTATTTAACCGTGTTCCTTACTGAAAAAGAGTTAAAGAAGATATCAAAATGCGAATTTTCAACGCCAGTGGTGCCGGGTAGAATAATATCGGCGTATTTTGTGGTTTCATTAAGGTAGATATCCACCGACACCATGTAATCCAACTCAGTAAATGCATCCGCTAATTGCTTGCCATTGGGCGCAGACAGTACCGGATTGCCTGCAATAGTAATCAAGCTCTTTATTTGACTTTCACCTGGTGTTTGTATTTCTTCAGCCAAGGTGGAGACTGGGAATTCCCCGTTAAAAAATGGCAGCTTTCTAACCCGAGAGTGATATTGGCCAAATGATGATTTATGCCCTTTTACGTGGTTTCTTAGTAAATCATAAGCAGGCTGAGGAAACATAGCGCCACCAGCACGATCAAAATTACCTGTGATGATATTCAGTACATTGGTTAACCATTGGCATAAACCACCAAAGGTTTGTGTTGAGGCGCCCATACGGCTATAACAAACGGCTGAATCTGCGGCGGTCATATCAGCAGCTAGCTGGCGAATACTCTGTGCATCGATACCAACAAATTCAGCAACATCTTCAGGCGCATAGTCTTTTGCGACAGATTCAAGTGTCTCAACACCATCAGTCATGGCGGCTAAGTGACGTAAATTCACTTTGTTAGACGCAAATACACAATGGATCAGCGCAAATAGCAGTAAAGCGTCTTTTTCTGGGCGAATAAACAGATGCTGATCGGCAATTTTAGCGGTACGTGAACATTTAGGATCGACGACGACAACCTTACCACCTCTTTTTTGAATCGCCTTCATGCGCCCGATAACATTTGGCGCTGTCATCATGCTGCCGTTTGACACAACAGGGTTACCACCAATAATTAGCATAAAGTCGGTGCGATCAATGTCTGGTACTGGGATTAACATGCCGGCACCAAACATGAAGTTAGATGCTACATGATGGGGTAATTGATCAGCCGAAGCTGAGCTAAAACGGTTTATGGTGCCCAAAGACTTTGAAAAGGGTTTTAGCATCATGGCATTGCCAAGGCTGTGGGCATTAGGGTTGCCCAAATAAACTGCCAATGCGTTTTTGCCATGTTTATGTTGAATCGCTTTGAATTTCTCGGTTATTTCATCAAATGCCTCTTCCCATGAGATATCAACCCAACCTGATGTAGTACGTTTAATGGGGGTTTTTAAACGATCTTTGTCGTAATAAAAATCTTCTAACGCGGTGGCTTTAGGGCAATTGTAACCTTTACTAAAAGGATCGTTTTGATCGCCCTTTATCGATAAGATTTGTTTGTCTTGATATTTAATTTCCAAGCCACACATGGCTTCACAAATATTACAATTTCGGTAATGGGTTTTGACTTCATTCATGTTCATCCCTGACTTGGTTAATCTTACTTTTAAAATTTCCATAAAAAAGAGCAAAGCTTATTCGCTTTACTCTTAATAGCAGTGTGGTTAAAAAAGCTCTTCAAACCACTTTTTAACCGAACCAATAACCACCATGGTTTTTAATTTAAATAACGCCATACTGTCGCCAGATTCAAGTGCTTCTTCGCCGCAGCGAGGATCTGAGCGTTGCAGCGCACCCGTCATGCTGTGATCGATTGGAATGGGTTCACAACCATGATCTGATTCACAGATAAAGTCCCACTTATCGCGAGCAGGTAAATGACAAGTAAAACAATTGCCGCCAAAACGGTTATTGACATCAACAAAGCCGCGATTAACTATTTTTGAGCCGTCCTCACTGACTTCTAACTCAAAAAATTCCCAATCACCTGTGACAGGAGATGAACCCGCCTTGCCTTTTACCATCACTTCTGTTGGTACCAACTGTACTACTGAGCCTGGAGGATATTTTGCTCCCTCAGGGGCATTGGCTACTGCCAATGTTGCGTCAAGATCACCAAGTATGTTGTCCACATAAAAATGCCTTACTGGTGTCATATCGCGGATACAGCTAAAGCTGTTTTCATCAATATCAATAGCAGCTTTAGCTGCATCTAATTCAATACCCACCTCTGCTAAATCATTAGCTTGTAACGTTACTGAGCCTGCTAAAAATAGCATAATAGAAACTGACAGTTGGCTTATGGGCAGTTTTTTAAATTTCATATATTTGTTCCTGTATTTCTTGTTATTTTTCAGATGGGTCACACTAAGAAACTAAGCTTTGTCATTAATGAATATCTATAATGATTGCTAAATCATGGCAGCGGAAAACAGATCAGGTCATTATGCCCCTGATCTGCTATTAAAGTATTGAAATTTAGAACGTTAAATTCAAATGCAATCTTACTACTAGGTTATTGACTATGAACGAAGCTCTTTTCTAAGTACTTTACCGACATTACTTTTAGGTAATTCATCTAAGAAGGTCACTTCTTTAGGGCGCTTATAATTAGTCAGTAATTCAGTGCAGTGCTCATATACCGCGGCTTCGTCTAAATCAGGATCTTTTCTAACCACAAACACTTTGACCATTTCTCCAGTTGCATCACTTGGCGCTGCAACAGCAGCGGCTTCTAATATGCCTTCATGGCTAACGAGTACTTCTTCAATTTCGTTAGGGAAAACGTTAAAGCCGGAGACAATAATCATGTCCTTTTTACGGTCAACAATGGTAAAAAAGCCATTTTCATCCATGGTGGCAATATCGCCGGTTGCTAACCAGCCATCGATAAGGATTTCATCAGTAGCATCTTGGCGATTATGATAACCCTTCATCACTTGTGGGCCTTTAACCCACATTTCACCGGGATCACCATTGGCAACGTCTTCACCATCGGGGCCTACTAAGCGGATATCCGTTGACGAGGCTGGCACGCCAATGGAACCGTTATAACTTTGTTGGTTATATGGGCTCATGGTGACTAATGGGGCGCATTCTGTTAATCCATAACCTTCTAATAAGCGAGTCTTAGTTACTTTTTCCCACAGTTCTGCGACGGGCCGTTGGACTGACATACCGCCACCAAAGCCCATTTTAAGAGAACTAAAATCTAGTTTGTCAAAACCTGGGGTATGTAATAAGCCATTGAATAAGGTATTCACCCCCGTAATAGCAGTAAAAGGATATTTAGCTAACTCTTTAACAAAGCCGTCCATATCACGTGGATTGGTGATTAGAATATTTTTACCACCAAAAGGCATAAAGGCTAGGCAGTTCGATGTAAGTGCAAAGATATGATAAAGCGGCAAAGCCGTAATCATGATTTCTTTACCTATTTCATAAACATTCTTAGTTACAGCTTTAGATTGCTCTATATTTGCCACCATATTACGGTGGGTTAACATAGCCCCTTTTGATGGGCCTGTCGTGCCGCCGGTGTATTGTAAAAAAGCTAAATCAGCACCGACAATTTCAACTGGAGTAAAAGATAATTTACTGCCTAAAGCTAAGGCTTTATTAAATTTTATTGCTTGAGGTAAGTTATATTCTGGGACTTGTTTTTTTACATGTCTTAGCGCGGTATTAATTAAAGCACCTTTAATTGTTCCTAAGCGGTCACCTACAGCAGTGATAATCACTTGTTCTACAGCGGTCTTATCAATAACGGCTTGTAGTACATTGGCAAAGTTTTCGAGAATGAGAATAGCTTTGGCGCCAGAATCCTTGAGTTGATGCTCAAGTTCCCGAGGAGTATAAAGCGGGTTAACATTGACGACAGTAAGCCCAGCTATCAGCGCACCAAACAGGGCTATGGGATATTGCAATAAATTAGGGATCATAATGGCAAATTTATCACCTTTTACTAGCCCTAGCTCTTGTTGTAGATAGGCCGCAAAATCAGTAGCCTGTTGCTCAAGTTCTGCATAGCTAATAGCAACATCCATATTAACGAAGGCGGTGTTGTCTTTATATAACTTGGTATATTTAAAAAACAACTCAGCTAATGAACTGTATTTATCTGGATCAATCTCAAATTCAACCCCAGGTGGATAACTTTTTTCAAGCCAAATCTTTTCCATAATACTTGCCTCTTATTTATTATTGTTAAACCTTAAAGCACTTCAAACAAGCCCGCTGCACCTTGTCCGCCACCAATACACATACTTATGACTACGTATTTAACCCCACGACGCTTACCTTCAATTAATGCATGCATTACCATTCGAGTGCCACTCATACCATACGGGTGGCCGATAGAAATTGCACCACCATTAACGTTTAACCGATCTTCTGGAATAGTTAAGTATTCTGCGCAATACAACACTTGAACAGCAAAAGCTTCGTTTATTTCCCACAAACCGATGTCATCCATGGTTAAGCCGTGACGCTCGAGTAATTTAGGAATGGCATAAATAGGACCAATACCCATTTCATCGGGTTCACAGCCTGTCACCACTAAACCGCGATAAACCCCTAATGGTTCAAGACCTCGCTCTTTGGCGAGTTCACGCTCCATAACAACCACTGCAGCAGCGCCATCTGATAACTGTGATGCGTTACCGCCAGTTATGGAGCCATTGTCTTTAACGACTTTTAAACCCGATAAACCCGCTAAATTGGTTGATGGACGATTGCCTTCATCTTTAGACAAAGTGACTTGTTGCTGAGTAATGGCGCCAGTTTGTTTATCCATGACTAATTTAGTGCAAGTTACTGGCACTATCTCATCATCAAACTTTCCAGCCGCTTGCGCTGCTGCAGTACGTTGTTGTGATAATAAAGCGTAGTGGTCTTGTTGTTCTCTAGAAATGTTATAACGCTTTGCGACTACTTCAGCAGTATCAAGCATCGGCATATAAATGGCGGGTCGATAAGCTTTTACGTTTGGATCAACTACCCTGTAGCTATTTATTTTATCGTTTTGCACTAAACTCAGTGATTCACAGCCCCCTGCGACAACGATTTGCGAACCATCACAGACAATTTGGTTGGCCGCGATTGAAATCGACATTAAGCCTGAAGAACATTGACGATCAATTGTCATTCCGGGAACTGAAACGGGTAAATTAGCCGCCATGGCAACCTGACGGCCAAAATTCATTCCTTGATTGCCCTGAGTTAACACCACGCCAAAGATGCAGTCATCAATATCACTTGGCTCAATTCCAGCTCGTTCTATGGCGGCGGTGACCGTAGCAGCTGCTAAAGTCGGCGCAGAAAGATCGTTAAAAGCGCCCCGATAAGCTTTGCCTATCGGTGAACGTGCAGCTGAAACTATGACGGCTTCTCTCATAAATCCCCTCTCTTATTTTAATTATTTTAGTTTTTATATTCTTAGGTTCGGTATAAAGCAAACAAAACTGAGTCGCTAAATTTATTATGATTGTATGTAAAATTATTAGTTTAAGAATTAGTGCTGAGATTGCATAAACGCCATTGCTTTCATAACAAATTTCTCACCTTGCTTGGCGCCTGAAGTGAGTTCTGTTTGGCTTTCTTGCGCCGTTAACTCATCCCAATGAGCACGGACTTGTTCTGGGGTTTGTGAAGATTGAGGTAAAAAGCACCCGTCCGTTTCAAAGATGCTTGCGCTAGAATACCCGCCAGCTCCGGCACATAAAATGAATCGATTAGGCGCTTCATCATCACATAAGGTTAGCATCCCAGCAGTTACCGCCTCAGGTACGAATGCTTTTACAATTTCTTCTGGCATTAAATCTTCCGTCATTCGTGTACCTGCAGTAGGCGCTAACGCATTAATTCGAATGTTATTTTTAGCGCCTTCAAGTACTAAGGTATTCATCAAACCTAACACCGCCATTTTCGCCGCGCCATAATTTGACTGGCCAAAGTTACCGTACATGCCACTTGAGGATGTGGTCATCACAATACGGCCATAATTTTGCTGTTTCATGATTTCCCAAACCGCTTTAGTGCAGTTCACTGATCCCATAACGTGGACATCCATCACTAACTTGAAGTCATCTAGGAGCATTTTAGAAAATGATTTATCGCGTAAGATACCAGCATTGTTGATAAGAATATCAACCCGCCCCCACTTCGCCATGGCCTGCTGCACCATGTCTTCCACTTCGTTAAAATTAGCCACATTAGCACCATGACTTATGGCTTCTCCGCCCATAGTCTCAATCAATCTAACCACTTCTTGAGAGGCTGCACTTGAAGCGCCGCTGCCATCTCGAGCACCGCCTAAATCGTTAACCACCACTTTAGCGCCTCTTTTAGCTAACTCTAATGCGTGCGAACGGCCTAAACCATTTCCAGCGCCAGTAACTATTGCCACTTTTCCGTCAAAACTCATCGTCATAATGATTTCCTAATTGTTATATTTCTTTCTTGTTATTGTGGTTCCAGAAAAGTCTTTATTTAACCATTTGTACTGAAATCCATTGAGCAACCAGCGCTGGTGTATCACAGCCTTCTATTTCTATTGTTACTTCGGTAGATAATCTAAATTGTCCTGGTTTTTTCTCTTCAATAGATAAGGTTTTTGCAAAAGCACGAACACGACTGTTAACCGTTACAGGTTGTAAAAATCGCACTTTATCGAAACCGGCATTTAAGCCCATATAAAAACCATCGATGATGACGCTGAAGTCTTCGGCAAAATGAGACAACATAGACAAAGATAAAAAACCGTGAGCAATGGTGCTGCCGAAGGGGGTCGATTTGGCTTTTTGTTCATCTACATGGATAAATTGATGATCGAGCGTGCAATCTGCAAATTGGTTTATTTGCTCTTGAGTAATGGTATGCCAATCAGTAGCCTCAGCTTGAAAGCCGATATACTTTCCAATGTCTTCTCTATTAATTACTGTTGGCATTATGTTGTCATTCCCTTGTCACATTTAATTAATGAATAAAAATTAAGCATTAACTCATGCTAATGTGAGCAACAAGATTAAACAAATGAATAGTTTTGATACCTTCACATTCCCGTAGCGAATAGTAGGTGTGGAAGTTAAAAAGATAAATTGAATGAAAATTTACCCTGATAATAAAAAAGCATGACTGATAAAATCAATCATGCTTTTGAGGGGGTTATAAATTAATTTATAAGTTAAGCTTCAAAATCACCAGATACACAATACAACCTTTAAAACCAATCAGGTTGCATATCAAAACTTGTACTGTCAGAGGTTAACAAAATGGTTGACCAGTGCTCAATTTTCGGTAGTTCAAATCGATAAAAATATTGCTGAGCCTGCAGCTTACCTTGATAAAAGTTTTCATCTGCTTGATGCGGCTTTTTACTGAGTGCTTCTGTGGCTACTATCGCTTGTTTTAACCATAGCCATGCAATAATAATGTGGCCAAACAATTCCAGATATTTAACTGAGTTGGCTAATGCTAAGTCTATATTTTCAGTCGACATTGCCGTTAATACTGAGTCAGTAGTAATTTTTAATAACCTTACTGCATCACTTAACTGACTCGAAAACACTTTTAAATTTGGGTGTTTTTTTGCTACAGCAATGGTTTTAGTTATTTCGTCCAATGTTGCTATATAACCCTGCATCTTGTTCATAGGCACTTTGCGGGTCATTAAATCTAATGATTGAATGCCTGTTGTGCCTTCGTGTATCGGATTAAGACGGTTATCACGATAGAACATTTCCACAGGATGCTCATTAATATAACCATGGCCTCCCATTACCTGAATCGCATAGGAGTTGGCTTTAGGCCCATATTCAGATGGCCAGGTTTTAATGATGGGGGTTAAAAAGTCTAATAGCGTGTGAGCATATTGTCGTTGCTCTATGGTTGGCGCTGTTTTCTCGTCATCACTTAATTGGGTGCCGTATAACACTAATGATAAAGCACCTTCTGCAATGGCCTTTTGCGCTAATAGCATACGTTTTACATCTGCATGCTCAATAATATTGACCATAGGGGATAACGGGTCTTTACAAGAAGGTAAACGACCTTGTGGACGGTTTTTGGCATAATCAACTGAGTACTGATAACCGGCGACAGCAAGTACAGCGCCACTCATGCCGACCATGATGCGGGCTTCATTCATCATGTGAAACATGTATTTCAAACCGCAATGTTCTTCACCCACCAAGTAACCTATTGAACCATTTTTTTCACCAAAACTCAGCGCCGTTGAGGTTTGCGCCCGGCCGCCCATTTTATGAAATAATCCTGCCAATGCCACTTCATTATCGTTACCGATTGTGCCGTCTTCATTTAATAAAAATTTAGGGACGACAAAAAGTGAAATACCTTTTACCCCTTGCGGTGCGCCACGGAGACGGGCAAGCACCAAATGGACGATATTTTCACTGAGATCGTGATCACCGCCCGAAATAAATATTTTATTACCCGTTATGCGATAACTGCCATCTTCAGCTTTAATCGCTTTGGTGGTTAAATCCCCTAAACCAGAGCCACTTCCCGGTTCAGTCATCGCCATGGTACCCATGAAGCGACCTTCACGCATTGGTTTAACCCAGGTTTCAATCAGTTCATCACTGCCGTGGGCTTCAAGTAAATTGGCGTTTGCCGTTGTTAGCATGTTGTAACCCATACCTACGCCCCCAGCCACACTAAGATAAGCGCCAGCTGCACTGGCGACAATTGGCGGCAGTTGCATTCCACCGACATCGTAATCTGCGGTGGCTGCAGCAATACCTGATTCATTGACGGCATCAATAGCAGGTTTTAATTCAGGTATGAGATGCACTTTAGTGCCATCAAATGTCGGTTGATGTGTATCTAACTTTTGGCGAATGGGAAGAAAATGCTTCTCTGCAATGGCTTTAGCGGTATTAACGACTTCATTAAATGTTTGTCGATCATGATCTTGGTAACGCTCACGAGTAATCAAAGCCTCACTATCAAACAGTTCATAAAGCATAAATTCAAGATCGCGTTGATTCATTAAACTAGCTGGCATAATTTGTTCTCTTTATTGGTCAAAAACTCGCTGTAAATCCTGTAAAACAGTGATTCCCTAAGCGTGACTAACTCACTCTGGCTAAAAGTTGCCTTTTAAAGGGCTGATACTCCGCCATCTACTGCGATACATTGGCCTGTCATATAGGTATTTGCTGGCGATAGCATCATCAACATCACCGCGACTATTTCTTTGGGCTCACCGAGGCGTTTCATAGGTGCGCCGCGGCTCATTTTTTGTTGCTGCTCAGCATCTGCAAAATTGGTGACCATAGGGGTTAGCGTAAAGAATGGACAAATTGCATTAACCCGTATATTGGCGCGGCCATATTCAACCGCAGCGGTTTTGGTTAAGCCAATAACCGCATGTTTTGCCATTGAATAAGCACTGCCTAATGCCGCGCCGCCAATACCCGCCATAGAACTGACATTAAGAATGACCCCTTCTCCTTGGGTCAGCATTTGTTGTATTTGATGACGCATGCCAAATTGCACACCTTTAACGTTTACCGCAAATTGGCTATCCATAATAGATTCATCTATCTGATGAAACGGCATAAACTCATGGGCAACCCCGGCGTTATTGACTCCAATATCTACACGACCAAATACCTCCATGGCAGTGTCTACCATTAATTTACACTGGTCATTTTTTGAAACATCGCATTTCATGGCTAGAATTTCTGCGCCTGTTGCCGCAATATCATCTGCCACTTTATGAACACCTGCTTCATTGATATCGCTGATCACTAGTTTAGCGCCGCGATTTGCTAGTTCTTGGGCAAGTAGTTGTCCAAAACCTTGTGCCGCCCCGGTTATGATGGCGACTTTACCGCTAAAATCTAATAATGGATCCATGAGATAACTCCTGTAATTCGTGGTTTATTTGGTTATAGCAGTGAAAGCTGCAAGTTATTTTTGGGCGATTACTTGTAGGGCCATTTTTGCTAACGGTTCGACAAATGCGCCGACTTTATTAGCATTTTCGTTTGATGCATTGCCTTGGGATGCGCGTTTAGCAACGCCTTGAGCAATAGCGGCTAACCTGAAGAAACTAAATGCGAGATAAAACACCCAATTTTCAATGCGCTCGATACCCATTCTTTGGCAATATCGGGCTACATATTCCTCTTCGGTAGGGATACCTAAACTAGTACGATCGACACCTTTCAATCCGTCGATGCTACCCATACCTGCAGGCATTCTTAGTTGCATACATTGATAAGCTAAATCAGCATACGGGTGGCCTAACGTTGATAATTCCCAATCAAGCAGTGCAATGACCTTGGCTGAGTCTTTGGCAAACATCATATTGTCTAGGCGAAAATCGCCATGGACTAGACAGCTTCGACCGTCATCATTAGGTAAATTCGCTTCTAGCCATTGGCTTAGATCATTCATCGCTTTAATGGGGGTAATTTCAGTCTGGCGGTATTGAGAAGTCCAACGGGCTAATTGACGCTCAAAATAGTTACCTGCTTTACCATAATCACTTAACCCTACCTGCTCGACATCAACACTATGCAGCGCTACCAATACTTTGTTCATTTCATCATACATTGCTGTACGTTGCTTATTCGTGGCTATGTCAGATAAAGATGCACTCCAATACACAGTGCCATCGCAATACTCCATCACATAGAACATCGAGCCGATGATGTTTGGGTCCTCACATAAGTGATATACCTTTGCGACTGGCACCTTAGTATCTTGCAATGCTTTGATCACTTTATATTCGCGATCCACAGCATGGGCTGACTTTAGCAACTTGCCAGGTGGTTGCCTGCGCAGCACATAGTTACCTGTTGCCGCTTGCAATTTAAACGTCGGGTTAGACTGGCCACCGGCAAACTTTTCAAGCGTAATGGGACCCTTAAAACCCGCAATATGGCGCTCTAGATACTGAGTTAATTGTTTAAGGTCTATTAAATTATCGTCTAACATTGGCAATTCTCTTTTAGACCACTTAGGGTCAATAGTTAACTTAATTTAGTGTCGCGAATCAAAACCACTTCACCCTTTTGATTACAGTCAGGTGATGCCAGATGTTAATTCGCTACCTTCTTAACTAAGTCACGTCCCAGTTGCATCATATGCACCTGATCGGGTCCATCAGCTAAACGTAAGGTTCGTTGCCCAGCCCAAGCATGAGCTAAAAATGTATCTTGGCTAACACCCACAGCCCCATGGCATTGGATTGCACGGTCGATGACATCAAGGGACATATTCGGGGCAACAATTTTAATCATGGCGATTAAATCTTTAGCGGCTTTATTGCCTTCGGTGTCCATTTTTTGGGCTGCTTTTAACGTCATCAATCGCGCTTGTTCAATCTGACAGGCTGACTTTGCAATATCTTCACGTACCGATTGTTGTTTTATCATCGGCTGACCAAACACAATGCGTTCACTGACACGTTTACACATTAAATCTAAAGCCCGCTGGGCGATGCCAACTGAGCGCATGCAATGATGTATCCGCCCAGGGCCTAAGCGACCTTGAGCGATTTCAAAACCTTTGCCCTCACCAACAATAATGTTTGCAACAGGTACACGGACATTGTCAAACATGACTTCAGCGTGGCCTTCTGGCGAGTCATCAAAACCAAATACCTTCATCGGCCTGACTAAAGTCACACCAGGGGTATCCATTGGTACCAGCACCTGTGACTGCTGTACGTAGCGATTGCTATTTGTTGGATCCGTTTTACCCATCACAATCATAATTTCACATTGCTTGCGGCATGCGCCACTGATATAGAATTTACGGCCATTAATGACATATTCATTACCGTCACGTTCTATACGTAATTCAATATTGGTCGCATCACTTGAAGCGACTTCTGGCTCTGTCATCGCAAAAGCTGAACGAATTTTGCCTTCCAGTAATGGTTCTAACCATTGTTTCTTTTGGGCTTCGTTACCGTAACGAGCTAATACTTCCATATTGCCAGTGTCAGGTGCAGCGCAGTTAAATACTTCAGGCGCCCACATGACTCGGCCCATTAACTCTGCCAGCGGTGCATATTCAAGGTTGGTTAACCCTGCACTATATTTGCCATAGGTAACCGGTAAAAATAAATTCCATAAGCCTTCCGCTTTTGCGATTGCCTTGAGCTCTTCCATTAAAGGAGGGGTTGACCAAGGTTCAAGTTCAACTTGTTTATGCATTGCTGCTTCGTTAGGAAAAATATGTAAATCCATAAATTTGCTGACACGTTTCATTAGCTGCTGAACTTTAGGACTGTATTCAAAATCCATTTTATTCCCCTTTCAATCTGAACATCATTTTTTGCATTACAAACAGTGCAGTACGCAGGTCATGTCGTCAGTTAACAATCAACTAAGCGACATCAGTGATTTTTTGTTAAATGGTTTAATCTCGTCTATCGCATTGGACTTAATCTTATTTACCCACTGCGGATCAACGAGTAAAGCGCGGCCAATACCCACTAAGTCAAACTCATCGTTATTTAAACGGATCAGTAATTCATCAATACCCGTTGGGTTAGATGTGCCAGAAAGATCGGCGTTACCTTCACCGATAAAGTCAGCATCTAAACCAACATTACCCACTGTAATAACGGGTTTATTGGTAAGCTTTTTAGTCCAGCCCGCTAAATTAAGATCTGAACCTTTAAACTCAGCAACCCAAAAGCGTCGGGTACTTGCGTGGAATATATCGACACCGGCATTGCTGAGTAAACATAAGAAAGTTTCTAATTCCTCAGGGGTTTGGCAAAGCTTGGCGCTATAATCTTGTTGTTTCCACTGAGAAAATCGGAAAATAATTGTAAAGTCTGCACCTACAGCTACACGTATGGCTTTGACAATCTCAACACCGAAACGAGTGCGATTTTCAAGTGAGCCACCATATTTATCATGGCGTTGGTTGGTGCCTTCCCAGAAAAACTGATCAACTAAGTAACCATGTGCCCCATGCACTTCGATAGCATCAAATCCAATATTTTTCGCATCCAATGCTGCTTGGGCAAATGAAGCAACAACGTCATCAATATCGGCCTGAGTCATAGCGACACCATTTTCTGCGCCAGGTTTGTATAAACCAGACGGACTATGGGCAGGCGCTTCTTTATCTGGACCTATGCCTAATTTTCTGACAGACCCCACATGCCAAAGCTGAGGGGCAATTTTTCCGCCAGCGGCGTGTACTTCATCTACCACATGCTTCCAGCCTGCAAGGGCCTTCTCTCCATAAATCGCGGGCACGTTTTCATAACCGTTAGCCGCTTTATGGGAAATAAAGGTACCTTCGGTAATAATTAAACCTACATCACCTTCTGCGCGGCGACGATAGTAAGCCGCAACATCTGCAGTAGGCACATAGTTTGGCGAAAAGGCACGTGTCATTGGTGCCATCACGGTTTTATTTTTTAATGACAAACTTTTGCTGCTGAAAGATTCAAATAGTTTATCGATACTATTATTGGTGTTATTCGGAGTGCTGTTGCTTGAAATAGTGCTGTTTTGACTGCTCATAATTTTTTTCCTAACACGGGTTTTTATTGGTTATTGTTTTTAGTTATTTGATGCGAATTGACTGCTATTAATAACGGCTTTTGCCATAATCTCGTTAATTAACCGATTAAATAGCCACCATCCACATTAATCGCGGTGCCTGTGGTATAGCTAGAAGCGTTAGAGACGAGATACAATACTGTTCCGGCCATTTCGTCTGGCTGCGCCACACGTTTCATTGGCACGTGATGCATCATTTGTTTGAGGATTTTAGGGTTGTCGACTAATGCCGAGGCAAATTTAGTATCTGTGCCGCCAGGTAGTAACGCATTAACTCGAATATTAAACTGAGCACATTCTTTGGCAAAAGCGTGCGTCATTGAAATTACCGCAGCTTTGGTTATCGAATATATACCTTGATAATCACCCGGGATAACGCCATTAACGGATGCCACATTGACAATAGATCCACCGCCACTTTGCTTCATCAATTTAGCGCCTTGGGTAGACATAAAGAAATAGCCACGAATGTTAACGTCGACAGTTTTTTGAAAGGCACTTAAATCAGTATCCATAATGTGGCCGAAATATGGATTAGCGGCGGCATTGTTCACTAAAATATCTAACTTGCCATGCTTTTGTGTAATAGCGGCAAACAGCGAGTCTATTTGTTCCATCTCACCAATATGACATGCAATTGCCTCTGCACTGCCGCCAGCGATAACAATGTCATCGACCACTTTATTACACGCATCAAGTTTTCGACTTGAAACGATAACATGCGCGCCGTACTGGCCTAAAAGTTTCGCAATACTTTCACCAATACCACGACTCGCGCCAGTGACTAATGCTACTTTCCCTGTTAAATCAAATAAGTTGATCTCTGCCATGCTTAATCCCTATCTATTTTTAAGTTGTTTTATGCGGCGTTATCTAAAGGTTACCCAGTCTTCTCCTGCTTGCTCTAAATGACTATAATTATTTAAATAATCGATACTTAGCATCTGTTCTGAAAATAATAATTTAGTAACACTGGTATTTCTAACCTGCTGATTTATCATCAATAATTCTTTATTGGTTAATTTAAGGATATGTTGAATGATGACTGAAATTGTTCCGCCGGAAGTAAATACCAATATATCTTTTGATTTTTTTGCATTGTCATCATTAGCACTAAGCTGGCGTTTAGTGGCCAACTCTTGATCTATTATATTTTGTAGCGCACGGATGCAGCGTAACTTGAACTGCGGCCAGCTTTCTTTATATTCGTCATGTTTATCACTGAACATCCAGCGTTCTAACGCCAGTGCAAATTCTTTTTGAAAGGTTTTATTGGGGTGCTGCAATTTATTGATATCTTCACTCATCTTGGGGAAGTTTTGCCATTGAGGGTGGTGTTTTTTTAAAATATCAACATGGTCAAATTCATTAAAGCCCGAGTGAATAATCATCGGTACTGTGCTGGTTTGATAACCTTTATTAAATCCAGATAATGTTTGCCCATGGCGTAACAGATCGCCACAATAAAACTTACTTGGCTGGGCTCTTGCGCGCCAATATTCACCAAGAAGCTGTGCTTGTTGTTCACCTTTTTTTGACAGCTGATCGTAATCAGCACTTCCAAAAGAAGCTTGCCCATGTCTTATCAAATATATTGCAGCCATATAAATACTCAGTGTGATATTGGGTTTTAAGCAGCGAAACAAAAAACGTTTATTGATGCTTCAATTTGTTTATAGCTTTTAATTACCACCTGCACGTTTATTGACTAACAACTGCTGGTGGTTTAGTTACCTTTGTAATCGGGCTGTTTAAAATCGACTTGACTATGCTAAAGTTGCAACCTAGATTAAACAAATGAATAGTTCTTATACCCTACTATTTATATTTTAAATAGTTAGGCTGATAAATTTTGACCAGCGTAGGTTGAATTTTTTTGATTAAAGTTAGCAGTGTAGATTTTTAGCAAGGATGCAATGGTGTCAGCATGAAAATAGATTTAAATTTGTTTGTGGTTTTTGATGCAATTTATTGTGAGGGAAATATAACAAAGGCGGCTTCAGTACTGAATTTGTCTCAACCCGCAGTCAGTCATTCCTTAGGTAAGTTGCGTGCTCACTTTGATGATGCTTTATTTGTGCGACAAGGTAATGAAATGAGACCGACGCCGGTGGCAAAGAATGTTATTGCGGATGTGCGTGAAGCCTTACATCAGTTACAGGTTTGTTTGGTGCAATCAAGGCAGTTTGAGCCGTCAACCTCCCGTGAAAATTTTTCACTGTCATTACATGGTTCATTAGAACCCTACTATTTACCGCCACTACAGCAAAGTTTATCTAAAGAGTCTCCGACGATAAATCTACGCAGTAATAAACGCGTAAGGCGTAGTGATTTAGAAAATAAATTAGCCAGTGGCGATATCGATTTAGCCATTGATGCACTTATTCCTGTTAGCAATAATATTTTGCATACCCAACTAGAACTAGATCAAGTGGTGGTGGTGGCACGCAAGGAGCACCCTACTATTAATAGCAGCTTAGATTTGGATACTTATTTACATCTTCAACATGTTTTAGTGTCTTCGCGCTCAACAGGGCCAGGACTTGAAGATTTTGAATTATCACGCTTAGGCTTACATCGTAAAATATCATTACGCTGCCAACATCCTTTTTCGGCATGCCGTATTATCACCAATAACGATATGTTGCTCACATTGCCTAGAAGAGCAGCTGAGATGTACAGTGAATTGTTTGATATCAACATTTATCCGATGCCTGTTGAATTGCCGGGCATTGACGTGCATTTATATTGGCATGTGAATGTCGATAAAGAGCCCGCTAATAAGTGGCTTCGTAATAAAATGATTATGGCGGCATCAAATAACTAAACTAACAATTAATTGGCCCGTTAAAAGCTTGTCAGTAACTGAACCTAGACTTAATCAATAATACTGGCTTTGATTTGAAAGTTTGATGCAATCTGAAGTTAAGCACTGTTAACGTTTTGAGGTACCAACTCGTCATCTACTAATGAAGTTTGACATTCACTATGTCGGTAGTACTAACTTGGTTTAAAGAAGGTGATTTTAGTTTTCATAATGCTTAAATCACCCTAACTCAGAAAACATTTCTATTAAGTTGTTAGGGTTATCGGCAGGATGCTGGCAGTGTATCCGTTCTTTACAACTGAGCAGACATAATTGCCATAACTGTTGCTTTGTTTGAGTGTCTAAACTTCTAAAGTCAGCAACGCACAATTGGCCTGATTGAATTAACTTAGCAAGTTTATCGATGGATATTGAAATGTTTAATTGGGACATACAATTTTCTCAATTGATTTTTTGGCTATTATAACTAATTGAGAATGATTATCAATAAGATTCAGCCTTTATCTTTGACTATTTATTGTCAGCTAAAAAATCAAACCATGTTGATTGCGGCTTTCCGTCAATTGAATAGTTAACTAGCGCGCGCCAAACCATATAATTACTACTACAGGAACCGTAAATAGCACTACCTTTATAGTGGTTAGGATTACTGTTTTTTTCTGCAGTAAGATTTACCGGTATTACCCCCATAAACATGTCTCTTCCTTCGATTCGCATTTTTACATCAGTGACAGGGACAGAAAAGTGTAAATCAATACTCAAAGGTTTTTCACTTGGTGTGAAAACGGGGTTAATCATCAGCATAATGTCGACACTGTTAACATTTAACTTACATACCCCTTGTTGAAATTGGCACAAACTGCTGTCTATTACATCAGATGTTACTGTTTTAGTGTTTGATTGAGGATTACATCCACCTAAAAACACTATAAAAAAAGAGCCAACAATCCATTTTGTTAAAAACTGCACAACTTTTAACCTCTCGATTCATATTGATAACATTATCTTTAGGAAATTGATCTAGATCAAGTTTACACCTAGCTCACATATATCTTTTTTGACTTAGCTCAAGTATCATTGCATTGCCTCGTGATAGTTATAAAAAACATGAGGTAACACCTTGACAATAATTAAAAAAGCAACTCTAAAACAGATACTTTTTTAACCACCTGTCACCCTAAACAGGTAAAGATCTTTCTTTACTAATTTTAAAGTAAAAGTAATAAGCCGTGGAAGCATTATGATGAACCATTCCCAGCCTACAGGCGCTGATTACAATTACACCGTTGTTCGCCAATTTGCATTAACCACAGTATTGTGGGGAATCGTTGGTATGGCAGTTGGTGTATTGATTGCGGCCCAGTTAATCTGGCCACAACTAAACTTTGAAACTCCATGGTTAACGTATAGTCGTTTACGACCTTTACATACGAATGCCGTGATTTTCGCGTTTGGTACTTCAGCCCTTTTCGCAACATCCTACTATATCGTACAACGCACTTGTCAAACCAAACTGTTTGCACCTAAATTAGCTGCTTTCACGTTTTGGGGATGGCAAGCCATTATCCTCTCTGCTGCAATTACATTACCAATGGGTTTCACCTCTGGTAAAGAATATGCAGAACTTGAGTGGCCAATTGATATCGCCATTACCATTGTCTGGGTGAGTTATGCAATTGTGTTCTTTGGTACCATTATCAAACGAACAACATCGCATATTTACGTTGCAAACTGGTTCTTCGGTGCTTTCATCATTACGGTTGCAGTATTGCACATTGTTAACTCAATGGCGGTACCAGTAAGCTTATTCAAATCCTATTCAATGTATTCTGGCGCAGTAGATGCCATGGTGCAGTGGTGGTATGGCCATAACGCTGTTGGTTTCTTATTAACAGCAGGTTTCTTAGGTATGATGTACTATTTTGTACCTAAGCAAGCTGGTCGTCCGGTATATTCTTACCGTTTATCAATTGTTCACTTTTGGGCATTGATTGCGTTATATATCTGGGCAGGTCCGCATCATCTTCATTACACTGCTTTACCTGATTGGACACAAACATTGGGTATGGTGATGTCGCTAATTTTATTCGCACCTTCTTGGGGCGGTATGATTAACGGTATTATGACACTGTCTGGTGCTTGGCATAAACTGCGTACAGATCCAGTATTACGTTTCTTAGTTGTTTCATTATCTTTCTATGGTATGTCTACCTTCGAAGGACCAATGATGGCAATTAAAACCGTAAACGCACTGTCTCATTACACTGACTGGACTGTTGGTCACGTTCACTCTGGTGCGCTTGGTTGGGTTGCGATGGTTTCAATTGGTTCTTTATACCATTTAATTCCTGTGCTATTTGGCCATGGCCGTATGTACAGTACTAGCCTAGTTAACGTCCATTTCTGGTTAGCGACAATTGGTACAGTTTTATACATAGTATCAATGTGGATCTCTGGTGTGATGCAAGGTCTAATGTGGCGCGCAGTTAACTCTGACGGTACTTTGACTTATAGCTTTGTTGAAAGCTTAGAAGCATCTTATCCGTTCTACTTTGTTCGCTTTATTGGTGGTGTGTTCTTCTTAACGGGTATGTTTATCATGGCGTATAACGTGTTGCGTACCGTTAATGCCCCTAAAGACACCCTTCCAGCATTAGCTGAAGCCAAAGCATAAGGAGCAGAACGATGAAATTTAATCATGAAATAATCGAAAAAAACATCGGCCTGCTTGGTATTTTTACTGTAATCGCAATTAGTTTCGGTGGTCTAGTACAGATCACCCCTTTGCTTTTCCAAAAAGATACTACTGAACCAGTTGAAGGTTTAAAGCCGTACAATGCTTTGCAGATTGAAGGTCGTGATATTTATGTCCGTGAAGGTTGTTACAACTGTCACAGTCAAATGATCCGTCCTTTACGTGCCGAAACTGAACGTTACGGTCACTACTCTGTTGCTGGCGAATCAGTTTGGGACCACCCATTTCAGTGGGGGTCTAAACGTACTGGTCCTGACTTAGCCCGTGTTGGCGGTCGTTACAGTGATAAATGGCATGAAGTGCATTTAATCGACCCACGTAGTGTAGTGCCTCAATCTAATATGCCTGCTTACCCTTGGTTAGCAGATACCAAATTAGATGGAAAACTAACGGGCAATAAAATGCAAATCTTAAGTAATTTCCACCCGGATCATAATTTGTATACCGCGGAAGAAATTGCAGGTGCTGAAGCTGCTGTTAAAGGCAAAACTGAACTTGAAGCGTTAATTGCTTATCTTCAGTCTTTAGGTCATGCACTGAAATAAGGAGGCAGTTATGGATTATGGAACATTACAAGGCATTCTAACCATTATTGTTATGGTGGTATTTGCCGGTATTTTCTATTGGGCTTATAGCTCAAAAAGCAAAGCCAAATTTGATGAAGCTGCTAATCTGATTTTTTCTGAAGAAGAAATCGCGACACGCGCTAATAATTCAGGAGATAATAAGTAATGAGTATCTTTTGGAACGTTTGGATTATTTTTCCAACATTATTAGTTATCGCCGGTTGTTTTTTCCTGCTTAGAGCTTGCTCTAAGAACAACACAGGAATTGATGAAGGGGAATCAATGGGTCATAGCTTTGACGGCATTGAAGAACTCAATAACCCACTACCAAAGTGGTGGTCTTATATGTTCTACATCAGTATCGTGTTTGGTTTGATTTATCTAGCACTTTACCCCGGTCTTGGCAGCTATCAAGGGCTATTTGGTTGGACAAGTTCGAACCAAAGTGTTCGTTCAATCGAAGAGTCTAAAGCAGCGGTTGAGTTAGCTACTGCAGAGCAACGCCTTTCTCAGTACGATCGTGAAGTCGCAAGTGCTGACAAGCAATACGGCCCTATCTTTGCTGCTTATTTAGCTACGCCAATTGAAGAGCTAGTTAAAGACGAAGAGGCACTTAAAGTTGGTGGGCGTTTATTCCTACAAAACTGTGCTCAATGTCATGGTTCGGATGCTCGCGGTAGTGTTGGCTTCCCAGATTTAACCGATGGTAATTGGTTATATGGTGGCGATCCTGCAACTATTAAGACAACGCTGATGAATGGTCGTAACGGCATGATGCCTCCTAAAGGCGGATTACCCATCGAAGATAGTGAAATTCGTGGCTTAGCTGAATACGTGTTTAAACTATCAGGACGTGATCATGACGCTACGTTAGCAGCTCAAGGTCAAGGTTCATTCATGAAAGGCTGTTTTGCTTGTCATGGTATGGATGGCACTGGTAATAAGTTTATGGGCGCACCTAATTTAACTGATGATGCTTGGTTATATGGCGGAAGCCGTTTACAAGTTATGCAATCAATTGCAAATGGTCGTTCAGGTGTTATGCCAGCGTGGAAAGATATCCTAGGTGAAGAAAAAGTTCATGTAGTATCTGCATACGTTTATAGCTTATCAAACAAATAGTTACAGCTTGATAACAAAAAAGGCCTCGTTTAAACGAGGCCTTTTTTTTAAGTGATTATTAATGGTTTTCAGGTTAAAATAGATTAATAATAAAAGTTAATAATTAGGACCGTTTTATGTCTGCTCCTCTTCCCTGGTATAAGCACTTTTGGCCTTGGTTTATCGTTGTTCTTCTTTTTGTTGTTGTCCTTAAAAGCATGGTTGCGATGAGTATCGCCATTGATAATGCTGACTCCTTGGTTTCAGATGATTATTACAAAGAAGGCAAAGCCATCAATATGGATTTGCGTAAAATTAAGCAAGCTAAAAACTTAGGCATGCAATACTTAATTGAAGTTGACGATCACGAACTTAAAATATCTCAGCATGGCGGTCCTGCATACCAAGCCGTATTGAAAGTCAGTTTTATTCACCCAACCCTTGAAGAAAAAGATTTCAACATTAATGCCACTGCTGATGGCAACGGCACATATCGAATTGGTTTATCAGAAGCGATTTCTGGGCCATGGAATGTCCGACTTGAAGGCTTTGATGCAAGCTGGAGAATCCAGCAACGTATTGAAATTCATGATGATGTCAAATACTGGTTGAATTAATATATATAATGCAAAACTGCTATCACTGTAATGAACCTGTTTTAACTGGCAATGAATTCACCACTTTTATCGACAACCAAGATCAGCTTATGTGCTGTCCTGGTTGTCAGGCGGTTTCACAAGCTATTATTGATTCAGGTCTGGCGAGTTATTACCAATATCGAAGTGAACCGGGTAGCAAACAAACTGCCCTGGTCCCAGCTGAATTAGCGCAATACTCAGCTTATGATATCCCTGAAGTTCAACAAGACCTTACCCACAAAGTTGATGGTATCAATACCATTTCAGTTTCGATTGACGGTATAACCTGTGCGGCATGCGCATGGTTAATTGAACATAAGCTAAAACAATTAGCGGGTATTACTAACATAAGCGTAAATTCTACCACGCAGCGCGCTTTAGTTAGTTGGCATGAAGAGTCACTGAAACTCAGTGAAATTCTTGCGGCGATAAGCCGTATTGGCTACCAGGCTGCGCCTTATCAAGTGGATGAGCAAGAAAAGCAAAGTAAAACAGAAGGCCGAAAGTTTTTATTACGCTTAGGCTTAGCTGGTTTTGCTACCATGCAAGTGATGATGTTTGCATTGGCCTTGTACTCTGATTACTTCACCCTCCAAGATACTCAAATGCGCGATTACTTTCGCTGGGTCAGTATGACCTTGGCCGCGCCAGTGGTATTTTATTCTGCTCAGCCTTTTTATTTCAGCGCCATAAGAAGTTTACTTAGCGGTAAACTCAATATGGACTTATCGGTATCAATTGCAATCGCCGGAGCTTATATTGCCAGTTGTTTTGCAACGATTAATGGCAATGGAGAAGTGTATTTTGAATCTGTCTCCATGTTTACTTTCTTCCTATTACTTGGCCGCTATTTTGAACAAAAAGCCAAACAAACTGCATCCGTCAATTCAAGTAATCTTCATAAACTGGTGCCATTAACAGCTCATTTAAAACTTGATGGTGATATTTCAGAAATACCTGCCAAGCGATTAAAATTAGGCGATATTATCCTTGTTAGACCGGGCGATATCGTTGCCGCTGATGGGGATATTATTGAAGGGAAATCGGGTCTTAATGAATCAATGCTCACAGGTGAGCAAATGCCTCTCATTAAAACCATTAATGACAGTGTATTTGCTGGCACAATTAATATTGATCAAGCCCTGACGGTAAAAGTCACCGCTTTAGGACAAGATCAACTCGTCGCTGAAATTATTCGCTTGCAAGAAGTGGCTTCAAACACCAAACCTGCTATTGCGAAACTGGCTGATAGGTTAGCGCGTTATTTTTCAGGTACGATTTTAGCAATTGCGTCGTTAACCTATGTGGTGTGGTTACAAATTTCACCAGAAGATGCTTTTTGGGTGACATTATCGGTATTAGTGGCAACCTGTCCTTGTGCCCTAGCCCTTGCTACGCCAACTGCGATTACTTGCGCGACGGCTATTTTTACCAAACTGGGTATAATCACCCGAAAAGCTGGGGTATTTGAAAAACTGCCTCGTATCAACCATGTCGTATTCGATAAAACCGGTACCTTAACCTGCGGCACTATTTCACTTGAAAGTATTGTATTAACCGATAGCCAAAATGAACAAACCGTTTTAGCCTATGCCGCCGCATTAGAAACTGGCTCACTTCACCCAATTGCCAGTGCATTTAAAGCCCATGCTCACAGTGATATTTGTGCCACCGACATACAGCATCACGTTGGCTTAGGCATATCAGGTAACATTAATACTGATGTCGTTAAAATTGGTAATGCTGAATTTGTGGGAGTCGATGCCAATCAGTGTAACGGCAAACTGTTGTGGTTGTCTGTGAATGACATTATTACAGCCTGTTTTTCCCTAAAGGATGCTCTCAGGGTAGATAGTCTAGAAACCATAAAACAACTTCAACATCAAAATATCGATGTTAGTATTGCTAGTGGTGACTGTGCCAGCCATGTGAACGCTATCGCGCAGCAGCTTAATGTTAAAAATAGTTATGCAGGACTTAACCCTAAAGATAAACTAGATTTGATAAACAAATTACAACAAACACAAGATGTGGCAATGTTTGGAGATGGCATTAATGATGCTCCCGTTTTAGCCGGAGCCAATTTATCCGTCGCGATGGGAAGTGGCAGCGCTATCGCTAAAAATAGTGCTGATTTGATTTTACTTGGTGATCAACTATCTAAGTTTAATCAAGCAATTACAGTTTCAAAGTTAACAAATAAAATAATAAAACAAAACTTAATTTGGGCGTTTGCTTACAATGTCATTATTCTACCGCTAGCGGTTACCGGTCATGTAGTACCGTATATTGCAGCGATTGGAATGTCAGTTAGTTCGATTATTGTCGTATCTAACAGCTTACGCTTACTCAGGATAAAAATATGAGTATCATCTACGTACTAATTCCTATCGCAATGCTATTTGTTGCAATTGCTGTTGCCATCTTCTTTTGGGCAGTCAAAAGTGAACAATTCGACGATTTAGACCGTCAAAGTGTTTCTATTTTATTTGATGAAGATAAACCAAGTGAAACAGAATCAGAGAAAAAGAATTGATTGAATACAATGTATGGGGTGCTTTTTTAGTTGGATTAATGGGTGCGGCACATTGCTTTGGCATGTGTGGTGGTTTAGTTGGCGCATTTGCATCTAACTTACCTAATACAGCATCGAATCAGCTCGCCAATCAGTTAAGTTTTTTATTAAGCTACAATCTAGGCAGGATACTCAGTTATACCCTAGCAGGTGCATTAGCTGGAGCCAGTACCGCAGCCTTAGGTTATATGTTTGACCTTGATAACTATCTTATCGGCCTGCGTATTTTTGCTGGCATTATGATGATAGCCACAGGGCTTTACATCGCCCAGCTTTGGTTTGGTATTGTGCAAATCGAAAAAGTGGGCAAAATGTTATGGCGTTTTTTAAAGCCATTGGCTAACAAATTGTTACCCATTAAACATAAACATCAAGCCGTTATGGCTGGTATAATATGGGGTTGGTTACCATGCGGTTTAGTCTATAGCACCCTAACTTGGGCTGTTGCGGCTGGTAATGTCCTTGATGGCGCCTTAATCATGTTAGCTTTTGGTTTAGGTACATTGCCCGCGTTACTCAGTGCCGGTGTAGCGGCGAAAACGTTAGCTCAATGGGTACAAAAAAAGCAGGTCCGAATGATAAGTGGGATCTTGATTGTAGTATTTGGGCTACAAACTATATATATCGCCATCATGCAGCTAAACTAGCTGTAACTTTGTTATTAGTTTAACATGGCTAAGTAGTAATTAATTGAGAGTACATATGCCTATAGACCCAACTAAACAACTTCGAGCATCAACCGGAGGTTGTGCGATACATTGTCATGATTGCAGTATGGAATCATTATGTATCCCCTTCTCGCTTAATAACAACGAGTTAGATAGACTCGATGAGATTATTGAGCGTAAAAAGCCAGTGCAAAAAGGTGACCAAATATTTAAGTCTGGTGATCCTCTCAAGTCTTTATTTGCTATTCGATCTGGCACAATTAAAAGCTACACCATCACAGAGCAAGGCGATGAACAAATCACTGGCTTTCATTTAGCTGGTGACGTTATCGGCTTTGATGGAATTCATTCTCAAATTCATCAGAGTTTTGCCCAAGCATTAGAAACTGCAATGGTATGTGAAATACCGTTTGATACTTTAGATACCTTAGCGGGCAGTATGCCAAAACTTAGACAACAGATAATGCGTCTCATGAGTAATGAGATCATGAGCGATCAAGAAATGATTTTGTTGTTATCTAAAAAGAATGCCGAAGAACGCCTAGCCGCATTTATCAGCAATCTGGCTAACCGTTTTGGTAGCCGCGGTTTCTCACCTCATGAATTTAGATTAACCATGACCCGTGGTGATATTGGTAATT
Organism: Shewanella sp. 4_MG-2023; assembly: GCF_030548015.1. NCBI lineage: Bacteria > Pseudomonadati > Pseudomonadota > Gammaproteobacteria > Alteromonadales > Shewanellaceae > Shewanella > Shewanella sp. 4_MG-2023. The sequence goes on along the minus strand of NZ_JAUORL010000031.1, from coordinate 5,687 downwards.
ACCTTGGGCTAACAGTTGAAACAATTAGCCGCTTACTTGGCCGTTTTCAAAAGTCAGGCTTTATTGAAGTTAAAGGCAAATACATCACTATTGTTGATCATAAAGCACTGAGTCAGTTAGCGGGTAATTCGCGGATTGCAACCTAGGCCTAACAACTTTTCAAAGTTTGATCTCTCTCAAAGTATTTTATGGCAATAACAGTGATAGTTAATTAACAGAGTTTAACATTTTAGCTTGGAGGTTTTATGAAGGATTATAATAAGATACTCGTTGTCATAAACCCTATGACAGATCATCAACCTGCGTTAGCTAGAGCTGTTGAGCTAGCGAGTAAGTCCAACGCAACTATCACTGCATTTCTCACTATTTTTGACTTCTCCTACGAGATGACATCAATTTTATCCAGTAATGAGCGTGAAGCTATGCGTCAAGGCGTTATAGCTCAACGTGAAACCTGGTTAAATGAAGCCATCGAAAGTTATACTAAGACTGGAATGTCTATTGATGCGAAAGTAGTTTGGCACAATCGCCCATTTGAAAGTGTTATTAAATACGCTATCGATGAACAATTTGATTTGTTGGTCAAAAGCACCCACGAGCACGATAAACTCAAATCAATTATTTTCACCCCTACTGATTGGCATTTATTACGTAAAGCGCCTATTCCTGTTCTTATGGTTAAAGAACACGATTGGCCAGTAGCAGGTAATATTGTTTGCGCAATAAATGTAGCGTCTGAAGATGAAGATCATCAGACTCTTAATACCAAAGTTATTAAAAACGCCTTAAATTTAGCCGATAAGTTTTCAGCTAAAGTGCATTTAGTTAATGGCTATCCAGGTACCCCTGTCAATTTAGCCATAGAATTGCCAGAGTTTGATGCCGCAAGTTATAACGACACGGTCCGAATGCAGCATGAACAACGGATCCAATCTATCGCCCATAGCTTTGATATTCCATTAGAAAATTGCCATGTTGAAGAAGGTCTGCCTGAAGATATTATTCCTGAATTAGCCACAAAGTTAGACGCTGAGTTAGTTATTTTAGGTACAGTGGGTCGTACAGGTTTTTCTGCCGCACTAATTGGTAATACAGCAGAACATGTTATTGATAGCATTAACTGTGATCTACTCGCTATCAAGCCAGATGGGTATAAGTCACCTCTAGAAGAGTAAATCCTTTACCCTAAGGCAGAATGCTGGAATAATACGCGCCCTGAAACAAATGGTTACTGGGCGCTTTTTTATGTCGCAAATGCAACAACAAAACAAACTACAATTGGATCGTCAAAATAAGCTCGAAAAAAAGCTCCGCCATGAAGTTGGTCGTGCTATCGGCGATTATCAAATGATTGAAGAAGGTGACATTGTTATGTGTTGCCTTTCAGGCGGCAAAGACAGTTATGCCATGCTTGATATTTTATTAAATTTACAAAAACGTGCCCCGATTTCTTTTGAAGTTGTCGCGGTAAATTTAGATCAAAAGCAACCTGGGTTTCCAGAAGATATTCTACCTGCCTATTTAGATAGTTTAAAAGTGGCCTACCATATCTTAGAAAAAGACACCTACTCGATAGTCAAAGATAAGATCCCTGAAGGTAAAACCACTTGCTCTTTATGTTCTCGCCTTCGTAGAGGAACCCTATATGGTTTCGCACAGCGGATCGGCGCCACTAAAATTGCCTTAGGTCACCACCGTGATGACATCATTGAAACATTATTCTTAAATATGTTCTTTGGTGGCAAGATGAAAGCAATGCCACCAAAATTACTTTCGGATGATGGGGCTAACATGGTGATCCGTCCATTAGCTTACTGTAAAGAAAAAGACATCGCTGAATACGCAGAATTGAAACAGTTCCCGATTATTCCATGTAACCTTTGCGGATCACAAGAAAATTTAAAACGTGGTGCAGTTAAAGACATGCTAAAACAGTGGGATGTGGATTTCCCTGGTAGAATCGAATCCATCTTCACGGCGATGCAAAATACCTCGCCGTCACAAGGTGTTGATCGTAACCAATTTGATTTCTTATCACTTGAAAGAAATGCTGACGCACCTATGTCTGGCGCTGTGGCTGAATCAGAGCTACCTGCATTTGATTTTCTTGATATGAGTAACAACGGCCATATTAATCTTGATGCTGCAGCAAGAATTGATGTTGTGAGTACCTACAAGCCGTAATCACATAACGTTCGATTATACAGCACTTTAATAAGTGCTGTAGATATACAAAAGCCCTCTATTGAGGGCTTTTTCAATCTATCTAAAAAGTTTTACTCGACAAACGGGCTAATGACTGCAGGAGTAACAGAAAAAGAAATCTCATTTAATTCATTGAGTGTAAAGTTAGCCAATTGTAGCGGCTCACTAATAAGCTGCTGTTTATTATCAATGCTAACAGTTACCGGATAGTCAGTATCGTTAAAACTGAATGTAACACCAGATATTGGCTTTCTAAAATACTTCATTGGAAAACCTTGCTGGCCATCCAATAACGCATCCATATCATCTTTTATCGCAAGGATTTGCTGCTGATTATATGATTTAAGCTGTTGCTTCGCCCTCACCTGCATTGCTATGCCACATCCTGTGGGATCACCCTTCATGGTTAAGTTAATTAAACCGCGATCAGATTTTAACTGAGCATCATAAGGTAAAAAAAGCCGCTGCTGCTCATTAAAAGTTAATGGATATTGGTTTTTCTCAGTACTGATATCCCCGCTTAAAATAGTGCAAGCTTGAGTTTTAGGCACACTAAACACAATTTCAACTAACTGATAGTTGGCTTTGTTGACCTGCTTTAATCTTTCGTAAAAACCGGCATAAGGAATAGATACCGTATCGGCAATTGAAAAAAAGCTTACCGAGAAAGCCACTGTAGCCATTGCTAATCTTGTTGTTATTTTCATTAACTATAATCCAGCTAAATAATTTTTATTATGACGCATCATTAGAAGTAATTCGTCGATATATTCATGTTTACGTTCTGAGTAATGTAACAGGCCAAAGACCAATTCTTCTGCAGTGGGCTCAATATCTTGGGCTCTTAGATCCGCCCTGATTGAACGTAATAAATGGTAAGCCGAATTAGTATTCAAATTAAGCAGGTATGCAGCTATTGAGTCCTCTGGGGTATCAAACGATGCAACTTCATGATTAAGCCCTGGGGTTCTTGATTGCGGCACTAAACCACAGCCTTTAGAAAAGCACCATTGCCCAAAATAATTATTACCTTCTGTAGCGAAGCGAGAGCTGCCCCAACCAGTTTCATTGGCGGCTTGAATTAGTACCATTTTAACTGGCAAGGTATCGACGCGTTCAAGTAACGGTGTCAGAGTGATTAAATCAAACTTTTTTACTTGATATCGATATTTTTGAGTTAGCTTTTGCAATTTAAAAATATCAGCATCAGTAAGCGGTTGCCCATTACGAAGGTTATTGAGAATAACAATTAAAAATTTTCTTTCTGCACTAATAATTGCATTTTGATGTTTGACTGCAGGCGTCATGTAATCAAAAAACGTTTGTTTCTTAGTTGGGATATCTGAAATGCTCGAAAAATCTGGCACTTGATTTGAAAGCTGTGGGTTTTCTTTTATATCAGGAGTGGTTATCAAGATTTGTTCAATCGTTGGTACTAGCCAAGCTCTGATAAAAAACATAACAATGATGACCCCCGCTAAAGCAAGGGTAAACTTTCCAATTCTACCTGTTTTCAATTAAAAGCCTTTATGTAATTTTTTTAGTGATTATACCGAGATTTGCACGTAATAGAAGGTATGACTTAAAGCGATTAATCGCTATTTTAACAGACTGAAATATTTCAATAATAGAGATTAAAAATGGACTACCTTAAGCGCTTTTATATCAAGTTTAGATAACTGATTAAGTAAAAATAATGGGCCTTTAAGGCCCATTATCGTTAAAGCACCTGTGCAATCGCTTTACAAATCACAGGGATATTTTGTTTTGTCATTCCTGCAACGCTAATACGACCTGAGCCTACAATATAAACACCAAACTCTTCTTTTAAACGAGTTACTTGTTGCTTATTTAAACCAGAAAAACTAAACATACCGTTTTGACGTGATATAAAGCTAAAGTCTTGTGATACGCCTTCTTGCTTTAAGGTATCTACAAATAAGGTTCTCATTTCTGCGATACGTTGACGCATAGCACTAAGCTCTGATTCCCATTCTTTACGTAAGCCATCATCAGATAAAATGGTACTCACAATTAAGCCACCATGAGCTGGAGGGTTTGAGTAACTCGCACGGATAGTCTTTTTGATTTGGCTAAAACTTTTTTGTGCTACAACTTCTGTTTCAGCAACAACGGTTACTGCACCGATACGCTCATTATAAAGACCGAAGTTTTTTGAGAATGAGTTAGCGACTAATAATTCAGGCACTTTGGCAGCTACAGCACGTAACCCTTGTGCATCTTCTTCAATGCCGGCGCCGAAGCCTTGATAAGCAAAATCAAATAAAGGAACCAATTGCTTGTCGCTACATAGTTGACCGATGATTTGCCACTGCTCAATAGTCAAATCAATGCCTGTAGGGTTATGACAGCAGCCATGTAAAAGCACCATGTCACCAGCTTGCGCAGTATTTAGATCGGTGACCATAGCATCGAAATCCATGTCATGGGTTTCAGCTTTGTAATAACCGTATTCTTTTATCTCTAAACCAGCAGTTTGAAAAATATTTTGATGGTTTGCCCATGTCGGGTTACTCACCCATAAGATATTTGAGTCAGTGTTGTTTACTAAAAACTCAGCTGCAACTCGTAAAGAACCTGTTCCGCCAGGTGCTTGGGCGGTAAATGCTCTTTTGTCACGAATGATGGCACTGTCTTTACCAAATAATAAGCTTTGAACCACTTGGTTATAACGCTCCACACCTTCAATTCCAAGATAGTTCTTTGTTTTCTCAGTCTCTAATAAAATGGCTTCAGCTTTTTTTACCGATGTCAGTACAGGAGTTTGACCTGCTTCGTCTTTGTAGATCCCAACACCTAAGTTAACTTTGTCTGTACGAGTATCTTTTTTAAAGGCATCGGTTAAACCTAAGATAGGATCTGCTGGCGCTTGAGGGATTTGAGAAAATATCATTACATCTTTCCTACTATTGAAGTGAACAACTTTTTTTCTATTTATACCATTGTATGACTTTAGGAAGTAGTCACAAAAGACATTCTGGTAATAATTAGATCACAGTTTGAAGATTCATTAAAAATATTCCCATAAAACCAAATATTCTTGATAAAAAGAACTCTAACTTAGTTCATGGTTCAGTATTGTGTGTTTTTTATTTCAGATAGTCTTAATTGAGTACATCGAATAAAGAAAGACCAGCTAAAGTTTAACTGATGTTGTCTATTCAAAAACGACGAGGGATTATGAGTAATAAGTTTTATTTAAACTAATTTCAGATACAAAAAAGCCCCAACTAATGTTGAGGCTTTTTTGCACCATACTTACGTATGTAAGTTCTCATCATTGCTAAGCAAAGACTAAGAATAATGGTACCCGAGGCCAGACTTGAACTGGCACGCCTATTTAAAAACGACGAGGGATTATGAGTAATAAGTTTTATTTAAACAAATTTCAGATACAAAAAAGCCCCAACTAATGTTGAGGCTTTTTTGCACCATACTTACGTATGTAAGTTCTCATCATT
>NZ_JAUORL010000030.1:0-57300 GCF_030548015.1 Shewanella sp. 4_MG-2023 | reverse complement strand
CAGCAGTTGGTTACTTTGTATTAGTAAGCTGAGCCTGTCACGCCGGGGGCGCAGGTTCGAGTCCCGTCCGCTGCGCCGAACAGATTAGCCCTTGTCATAAGACAAGGGCTTTTTTGTGCCTGTAATTTATGACATTGAATGTATTTATCTTAAGCTGAGTCTATTGTTCTGCGGCTTTAACGTGAAAATTATTAAGCTTTAGATACTTCCAATCAGCAGGTTAAAAGGTTGATGTTAAGTTAAAAAATTACGGTAGATGTTTTAATTAAGCCTTGCTCTGATGTGTAATTTAGTATTTTATTAAAGATACAAACTCACGAGCTATATCGCAGAAAATATAAAAAAGGAATTGTCCATGGTAGAACACATAACTGGCATGCTCGCGCTGATTGGCGTGCTGTCTTTATTGTGTCAATGGTTAGGTTGGAAGTTTCGTCTTCCTGCAATATTACCGTTATTGTTATGCGGTTTGTTACTTGGTCCGGGGCTTGGCATTTTAGACCCTGATGCTATCTTTGGCGATTTGCTGTTTCCCATTATTTCATTGGGGGTCGCGGTTATTCTTTTTGAAGGCGCGTTAACCCTCAATTTTAAAGAAATCAAAGATCACGGCCGCATGGTGACAAACTTAGTGACCTTTGGTGCCTTTATAACTTGGGCTTGTATCGCCCCAGCCGCTCATTGGCTATTAGGCTTTGAATGGCCCATGGCGCTACTTTTTGGTGCATTAGTGGTAGTGACAGGTCCAACAGTAATAGTGCCTATGCTGCGCACAGTAAGGCCAAAATCAAACCTTGCCAGCATCTTACGCTGGGAAGGAATAGTCATAGACCCTATCGGGGCAATTTTAGCAGTATTAGTTTATGAATATATTGCTGTGGCGACCGCTGCAGATCCCACCACCCATATATTATTCGCTTTAGGCATGACATTACTGTTAGGTTTTGGACTTGGGGCGCTTGCTGGCTATCTCATTGGCATTGCACTTCGTAGTAATGTGTTTCCTCATTATCTTAAAAATACTGCGGTATTAACTATTATGCTGGGCGTCTTTGTTGGTTCTAATTTGATCCAAGAAGAGTCTGGGCTGTTAACCGTGACTGTGATGGGCATTTGGTTAGCGAATATGCGTGGGGTTGATATTGCGGATATTTTAGAGTTTAAAGAGACTCTTACCGTATTACTGATCTCCGCCTTGTTTATTTTATTAGCAGCAAGACTTAACTCGACCGCGATGCTTGATTTAGGTTGGGGCGGTGTCGGTGTCTTACTGGTCGTGTTGTTGGTTGCAAGGCCTCTGAGTATCTGGATTTCTGGTATTGGTACTAGTTTATCTAGAGCTGATAAATGGTTTTTAAGTTGGGTCGCACCAAGAGGGATAGTTGCAGCGGCAATTTCTTCGTTATTTGCCATTAAGCTTGAAGCTATTGGGGTTAATGGTGCCAGCTCGATAGTGCCATTAGTGTTTTTAATTATTATTGGCACTGTTGTAATACAAAGCTTAACGGCAGGCCCATGGGCTAAGTTTTTAGGTGTAAAGGCCGATTCATCACAAGGCTTACTGTTATTTGGTGCCTCTAAGTTTTCACGTGAGTTAGCTAAGGTGTTAACGGCTAAGCAAGTGAAAGTGGTATTAGCCGATAATAACTGGGACAACATTCGTCAAGCGAGAATGGCGAATATCCCGGTTTATTTTGGTAATCCGGCCTCTGAACACGCCGAAAACTTTATGGATTTAAGTGGTATAGGTCGAGTGCTAGTGTTATCTCCCTATCGTCAATTAAACCCTTTAGTGAGTTTTCATTTTCAAGACTTATTCGGTACCAATAAAGTGTATGGCTTAAATAATGCCGAAGGGGGAAGTGCCAGACATCAATTGTCAGAGTCTTATTTAAAGCGTTTGTGTTTATTTGGTGAGTCAATTTCTTATGCCAAAATAGCCAGTTACATGGCGAAAGGTGCTGTTATTAAAGTTACTAATATTACGGATAATTTTACATTTGAACACTTTAAACAGCGTTATGGTGAAACGGCGATGCCGTTAATTTACCTGACTAAAGATCAGAAAGTAAAAATTATTTCAGGTACTGAAATTAATGAATTACCAGTCGGTATCGAGTTAATTAGCCTATTGCCGAAAGAGGCGCAAGAGCAAGATATCATCCAACGTAATTTAGCTGAAGTAACAGAAAATGAAGACGCTAATGAGCAAGATGACTCTGGTGAAACTTTCGGCAATACATCAGCTTGAATTTGATTTTGACTAAAAATCAGCAATAAAAAAGCTTCGTATTAACGAAGCTTTTTTTATGGAATTTTTACATAAGGCTTAAGTTAAAGCGTTTCTAACACCGATAACACCACTTCATGGTGGTTTTTGGTTTTAAATTTATCGAACACATGTACTATTTTGCCATCTTGACCAATGAGGAAGCTCAATCTATGGATACCGTCATAGATTTTGCCCATGAATTGCTTCTCGCCCCACACGCCAAAGGCATCAGCAACGGCATGATCTTCATCACTGAGTAAGGCAAAGTTTAACTCTTGCTTGTCATTGAACTTAAGCAGTTTAGCAACTGGGTCAGGGCTTAAACCCAATACTGTGACATTATGATTTGCTAACTGGTCTTTGCTATCACGCAAGCCTTGAGCTTGCACTGTGCAACCAGGTGTTGATGCTTTAGGGTAAAAATAAACTAACACAGGGCCGGTTTTTAAAGCTTCAGTGAGAGAGACTGATTGGTCAAATTGATTTTGTAGGGTAAATTGTGGTGCTAAATCACCAAGGGTTAAGGTATTCATTTTATGTCCTTATTTTATATTCTATTTGTCACTGTTTTGCATATGATTGATAGAGCACTCAAGTGATAGTTCTTTTGCCAGTTCATGGATACTTTTTTCAAGCTTTATAAGATCAATTTTTTCCGGCACATTGATAGTAAATAAAATATGCTGCGTTAAATTATCGTCGTCAGCGTGAGAGCGCACCGCAGCAAGATCAAGGGAACGATCCGCTAAGAATTCGGTTATTCGCTTCATGGTGCCACGTTGATCTTGACCGTTAACATTGACCTCGATACGCGACACGTAATTTTGTGGTGTATGCTTGGAAGTACGTTTCATTACCATGAGTAATTCAAGCTGTACACTTAAGCTGGGTAACTGGGTTTCTATCTTTGTTATTGCTGCCCAAGAGCCTGAAATCATCATAATTAAGGTAAATTCATTACCAAAAAGTGCCATACGGCTATCGACGATGTCACAGTCACATTCACTTGCTAAACGGGCTAGACGACTTACTAAACCAGGGCGATCAGCACCCATAGCAGTAACGACCAGATAGTTGGTCATGGATTTTCCTCACTTTTTCGATATCATGGAGCGTAAACTAGCGAGCTAACGCAAAGTTTTTTTGCGGGAACTAATGCTACCATAACTAATGTAAAACCACATAAGTATGTCACTATGAAAGTTAATTCATATTAAAAATTTACTTCTTGGCATAACAACTTAGGTGTAAGATTGATTTCAATGAAATAAAGTACCTAACGTCATGATATAAAAAATATGCTTAGCCATTAAACAATCATCTGACGATGTAAATTTGTGCTTTAGTAAAAATGCATTTGAGAGCCCCCGTTAATGCTTGTCATTAGTTGTAGGCATCAGTAACATAGCGAATCCTGAAACCTTGGGGAATTTAGATGATAAACGGAAGCATCGTTGCCTTAATCACTCCTATGAATAGTGATGGCACAGTAGATTATAAAAGTCTTGAAAGACTGGTAGAGTTTCATATAGAGCAGGGGACTGATGCGATCGTTGCAGTCGGTACAACAGGTGAGTCTGCTACTTTACCCATTAAAGAACATGCACAAGTTGTGTCGCAAACTGTTAAATTTGCCGCAGGTCGTATACCCGTCATTGGTGGTAATGGCGCTAACGCCACTGCCGAAGCGATAGAACTTACCCAATCAATGGCTGATTCTGGCATTGTTGCCATGCTTGGGGTCACGCCTTATTACAATAAGCCTTCACCTAAGGGCTTAATTGCACATTATAAAGCTGTTGCAGCAAGTACTGATATCCCTCAAATTCTTTATAACGTCCCTGGACGTACTTCAGTGGATATGTTGCCTGAAACCGTGGCTGAATTAGTAGCGGTGGAAAATATTATCGGTGTTAAAGAAGCCACTGGCGATTTAACCCGTGTTGCTCGATTACGCGAGCTTTGCGGTCAGGATTTCAAACTTTATAGCGGCGATGATGCCACTGCGAGAGACTTTTTATTACTTGGCGGTGATGGTGTTATTTCGGTTGCTAATAATATTGTTCCAAAAGCATTTAAACAACTGTGTGATGCAGCATTAGCAGGTGACCATGCTTTATCCGAAAAACTAAACCTACCACTGAAAGGTTTATATGAGCATTTATTCTGCGAAGCTAACCCAATCCCTGTTAAATGGGCTGCGCATCAAATGGGTTTAATTAGCCAAGGACATATTCGTTTACCTTTAACTGAACTTTCTGAGCAGTTTCATGGTCAGTTGTTAGAAGCGATGAAACAAGCCGAGATAGAGGTAACACAATAAATGTTGAAGCAAGTCACTCCAATTTTACTTATAGCAGCAGTTTCTGCTTGTAGTTCACCGACAGATCGTCGCGTTGCCAATGGCAATGATGAATATGTTAACGCCAAAGAAGTCCCACTATTAGTTATTCCAGAAGGCTTGACTGAGCCAACTTATGGCCGTGAATACGACATTCCTAAAGTGGGTAACAAAGTTGATAAAGACTTAGTTGGAAAACGTCTGGATATTCGTCCTCCTTTACTGGTCTTGCCTATGTCTGAAGGTACGCGTATTGAAGAAGGCAGTGACAATATTAAAATTATTGTCGAATCAATTACGACCACAAAAGATCTAAAACAAGAAGTTTTTGATAATTTACATGGTTTCTTAGCAAAACATGAAGTACCTATCGAAAACGAAAATTATGACGAAGGTTTTATCGAAACAGGTTGGATAGACACGCAAGACGTCATAGAAACAAGCTGGTTCGGTGAAGACAAAGTGTATTTACTGCGTCAACGTTACCGTTATGAGGTCGATGTGAGTCCTCATGGTCGCTCAGGCAGCATGGGTATTGATCTGATTGAGCATGAAGAAAGCTACAATGGTGATGATCAGCAAGTGCTATTAACGGCAGAAGATAAACGCCGTTACACCGTTGATATGCTCAATAACACTATTGCTTACATCAGCTTAAAACGTGACAAGCAAATTAAAGCTGACCGTATTCAACAAAGTAAAGGTATTAACGTTGATCTAGTGGCTGAAACAGAAACCACTGGCGCTTATTACATTTCAGAAGTTGATTTCAATAAAACCTGGGATCGATTACGTATTGTATTGCCTGAGCTAGGTTTCGATATTGTTGATATGAACAGCGCCAAAGGTTTGTATTATATTGTCTTGGAAGAAACTGGCGGGTTCTGGAGTTCATTATGGGGCGAAGATAAGTTATCACTTGAAAAAGGTAACTATCGAATTGAGCTTGTTGAAACTGATGATAAAGATCAAACTGAAATCTTTATTAAAGATGCCGCAGGTGAGCCATTAGAAAATGAAACGATTACTGAAATCTATCGCGTAGTCAGCGAAGCAATGAAAGAAGATCGTAAAGTACGATAATGCGTTAAATTAACATTACCTAATTGTTCGTATTTTAGGCTATCAAAAAAAAGAGACAGTATTTACTGTCTCTTTTTTTATGCTTTAAAAACAGTAAAAATAGTCATTTAACCTTCTATATCGATTGTTTACCAATTAAAAAGCTAAGATTGATCTTAGTTAACCCCGATCCCGTATATTCCGCAAATGTTTCCTAAGTTTGTTAATTGTAAGAAAAGGTAAAACACCTTGATACCAGTATGATGCTGAGTACACTAGCGGTTGGCTAAATCCCATAACATATCGTTTTTGAGTTTGATGAATGGAATCCCGATGAAAAAAATAATAATTCTCCTCGTTGCGTTACTGATAGGCTGGTTTACATACCAATCTATGAAGCCTACTGAAGAGGCCAAGGTGCGTGCTAAACCTATCCCAAACGTTGTTGTTGCTAAAGTGGCGATGTTGCCAGTAAGAGATGAGGTTGAGGCAATAGGAACCAACAAAGCGTTTGAGTCTATTACTATTACACCAAAAATCACTGAGAAAATCGCAGACATTAAATTTAACGATGGAGATGTGGTTAAAAAAGGCGATTTGCTGGTTCAATTACGTAACCGCGAGCAGCTAGCCAAAGTTAAAGCCGCTGAGTTTAAAGTCAGCGATAATTTACGTGAACTCGACAGAATTCGTAGTTTGGTTACCAGTAAAACGGTAGCAGAACTTGAGCGAGATAGATTACAAACCTTAATCGATACGACCCGCGCTGAGCTTGAGCAAGCTAAAGCTGCTTTGGGTGATCGCGCCATTCATGCACCATTTAGTGGTCGCTTGGGACTAAAGCTTGTCAGTGTCGGCAGTTTAGTGTCACCAGGTACCCAAATATCGACCTTAGATGATGTCAGTAAAATTAAACTTGATTTCTCAGTGCCAGAGCGTTTTATCCAACAACTCAAATTAGGTAAAACCGTTGAAGCGAAAGCGATTGCTTATCCAGATCGTATATTTAAAGGTGTGGTCACATCTATTGATACAAGGGTAAACCCAACAACACGTGCTGTGGTAGTTCGCGCTATTATTGCCAATGACGATGCAGCGTTATTACCCGGCATGTTGATGAAAGTTAAACTGATTAAACAAAATCGTGAAACCTTATTATTACCAGAATCTGCCATCATTCCTATTCAATCAAAACACTATGTATACACAGTTAACGAAGAGAATATTGTCGAGCGAAAAGAAGTCACAATAGGCATTCGTAATCGAGGTTGGGTTGAAATTCTTGATGGTGTCGGAATTGGTCAATCGGTCATTATCCGCGGGTTATTAAAAGTAAGACCGGGAGATGAAGTCACCACTCAGGCTGCAGAAGCGTTTAACTTTGCCAATGTCGCTGATGTGGAGAATGCGGCATGATCCTCACTGACATTTCCGTAAAGAGGCCGGTATTTGCTTCTGTTATTAGTATTTTAATTATTATTCTTGGCATGGTGTCATTTGATAAGTTACCTCTTAGAGAATACCCCAACATTGATCCACCGGTAGTATCGATTGATACCAATTATCGCGGCGCGAGTGCTTCAGTGGTTGAAAGTCGCATTACCCAATTAATTGAAGACAGGATTAGCGGCGTTGAAGGGATCAAACAAATTACCTCAAGTAGCCGTGATGGACGCTCTTCTATCACCTTAGAGTTTAATATCAACCGTGATATTGAAGCGGCGACCAATGATGTTCGAGATAGAATTTCAGGGTTACTGGATAACTTACCAGAAGAGGCAGACCCACCAGAAGTAGAAAAGTCCAATGGTGGTGATGAAGTGATCATGTGGCTTAACTTAGTGTCTGATCAAATGAACACATTACAGCTAACAGACTATGCCCGACGCTATTTAGTCGATCGATTTTCAGTTGTCGACGGTGTTGCCAACATCCGTTTAGGTGGCGGTAAAGTTTATGCCATGCGAGTGTGGATAGACAGACAAGCTTTAGCTGCGCGTAAACTGACCGTAGCGGATGTGGAATCTGCGCTGCGCTCAGAAAACGTTGAGCTTCCGGCGGGTTCTATTGAGTCAAAAGAGCGCCATTTTACTGTCAGGGTTGATAGAAGCTTTAGAACCGCTGAAGACTTTGCCAGCCTGGTTATTACCCAAGGTGATGATGGCTATTTAGTGAAGCTTGGTGATGTGGCTAAAGTGCAAATTGGCTCAGAAGAAGAGCGGATAATGTTCCGCGGTAATACTGAATCAATGATTGGCTTAGGGGTATCTAAACAATCAACCTCAAACACCTTAGAAGTCGCCCGTGCTGCCAATGCGTTAGTCGATGTTATTAATCCGACATTACCAGCAGGAATGGAGATTAAGCGCTCATACGACAGCTCAGTATTCATTGAAGCGTCAATTAAAGAGGTGTACCAAACCTTATTTATCGCGATGCTATTAGTGATAGTGGTGATTTATCTGTTCCTAGGCAGTGTGCGCGCGATGTTAATTCCAGCGTTGACTGTTCCAGTGTCGTTAATGGGGACTTTTATTGTTTTATATTCATTAGGTTATACCATTAACTTACTGACTTTGCTGGCGATGATCCTTGCCATTGGTATGGTGGTTGATGATGCCATTGTGATGTTAGAAAATATTCATCGCCGTATTGAGCAAGGTGACTCACCGCTTAAAGCGGCCTATTTAGGTGGCCGTGAAGTTGCTTTTGCGGTAGTTGCGACAACATTGGTATTAATTGCCGTGTTTATGCCGATCACGTTTTTAGAAGGTGATTTAGGTAAGCTGTTTAAAGAGTTTGCAGTTACCATGAGCGCCGCAGTGATTTTCTCAAGCTTAGTCGCATTAACCCTAAGCCCAATGATGTGCTCTAAGTTGCTTAAACCCGCCGGTGAAAGCACTTGGTTAGTACGTAAAGTCGATGACGTGATGGATAAGTTATCTGCTATTTATCAATCGCATTTGGTGAGTGCGATTAAAAAGCCCTATCTTATCGGCGTAATTGTCGTGGTGGCTTTTGCGTTAAGTGGCTACTTGCTTAAACAAGTACCTCAGGAATTTGCCCCTAGCGAAGATAGAGGCTCAATGTTTTTGGTGGTTAATGGCCCTGAAGGAGCAAGCTTTGAGTACATTGAAAAGTACATGGATGAAATTGAAGGCCGTTTAATGCCATTAGTTGAATCGGGTGATGTGAAACGCTTATTGATCCGCGCTCCTCGTGGTTTTGGTCGCTCAGCAAACTTTTCAAACGGCATGGCGATTATCGTTTTAGAAGATTGGGCCGAGCGACGTCCTGCCAGTGAAATTATTACTGATATTCGCGCTCGAATTTCGGACTTAGCAGGGGTCAGGGCATTTCCCATTATGCGTCAAGCCTTTGGCCGTGGTGTCGGTAAGCCTGTGCAGTTTGTATTAGGTGGTCCAAGTTATGAAGAGTTAGCTTTATGGCGAGACATCATCATGGAAAAAGCTAAAGAAAATCCGATGTTAACCGGGCTTGATCATGATTATAAAGAAACCAAACCTCAACTTAGAGTGTCAATTGATAAAGACAGGGCTGCTGATTTAGGGGTGTCAATATCACATGTGGGCAGAACCTTAGAATCGATGCTGGGCTCACGTTTAGTGACGACCTTCATGCGAGAAGGGGAAGAATATGATGTGATCATTGAAGGTAATCGTGAAAATCAAAATACTGCTACGGATTTAGAAAATATCTACGTGAGATCTGATCGAACCGGCGAGTTAGTGCCACTATCGAATATTGTCACTGTAGAAGAGTATGCTGATGCCAGCTCTTTAAATCGCTATAACCGCATGCGGGCGATCACTATCGAAGCAAACTTGGCTGATGGCTATAGTCTAGGTGAAGCGTTAGATTATCTTAATGATTTATCCTATACCTATTTGCCTGCTGAAGCGGTGATTAGTTATAAAGGGCAATCGCTGGATTATCAAAGTTCAGGCAACTCCATGTACTTTGTGTTTATCCTAGCGTTAGGTATTGTGTTCTTAGTATTGGCGGCGCAATTTGAAAGTTATGTGCATCCTATGGTGATTATGCTTACAGTACCTCTGGCTACGCTAGGCGCATTAATTGGCCTATGGTTTACCGGACAAAGTATCAATATTTACAGTCAAATTGGTATTATTATGCTGGTGGGGCTAGCGGCTAAAAATGGTATTTTGATTGTTGAATTTGCCAACCAATTGCGTGACAAAGGCATTGAGTTTGAACAAGCAGTCATTCAAGCCTCATCCCAACGTTTAAGACCGATCCTCATGACCGGTATTACCACTGCAGCTGGTGCTATTCCATTGGTGCTATCAAGTGGTGCGGGCTCTGAAACACGTTTTGTGATTGGCGTGGTAGTGTTATCAGGTATTTTGTTAGCAACCTTCTTCACCTTGTTAGTGATCCCGGTGGCTTACAGTATCTTTGCCCGAAACAGTAGCTCGCCTGAAGCGATTGCCAAGCAACTAGAACAAGAGTTAACGACTTAGTGACAATCTGCTTAAGTGAATTAGCTGTTATAAACGCTATGTTGACTTAAGCACTTCAAAAAGCCAGTTGTGAATAGTCACAACTGGCTTTTTTATGTCTGTATAGTGACAACTCAGTGACAACCCTATAATTCAAAGCTAATCGAAGGTTAACGATGAAAAAATCCGACAAGAAACGTGATAACCAAATTCGTCAGCAGTTAACACTGGTGTGTGATTTATTAATGTCAGAGTGTGAGGGCTTTCAATGGCTCACGCATTCGGTAAACTACACCGCTTTTCCTAAATCGTTAAAAGTGATTTGTGTATTTAGTAATGAGGCGCAAATAACCAAGGTCAAATTAGCCAAGCAAGATGCGTTTATTGTGCAGATGATAAGCCATTATTTACAGGCTGTTTCTGTGGAGATAACTGCTGGGCAGATTGTATTAGACAGTGAAGCGGCATGTGATAGTCAACATGAGGGTAATTGGGCAAAGCGTTTAACTTAAGTCATTATTATTTTTGCTTAACACTAGGGTAATTAGCGCAGCTTAACTTGGGTTTACAGCAAATAAAAAAGGGAAAGCAATGCTTTCCCTTTTGGTATTTTTAGTTAGCTTTAAAAAGTGAGTTAAGCCGCTTTAACTTGCTTGGCTTCACTAACAACCTTTGCTTCAAGCTCTTCAGGGTCAAAGTCATCAACATTGATTGACTTCATACGACCAATTTCAGCTCTTTCAAGTAAGGCCACTTCAGTATCACTTAACACACCTAAGGCTTTACCTTGTGCAGCGACTTTATCTAACCACATAAATGGTAGGCGTTTACCGGCAGCTTTACAGACTTTGTCGTATAAAGGCTCTGAAGCTAAAATATCTAATAAAGTTTGCTCTTGAATACCTACCGCATTGTGCTCTGAAGCTGTCCAGAATTGGCCTTGGCCTAAACGGTCACGACTGGCACATGGCGTTTGCATAATTTTAGACACTTTATGGTCTAATACATCGCTAGGACGTTTTAGTGGGCGACCAAATGGGAAGATAACAGCGCGAAGTGCAATGCCAAGACCCATAGGGAAGTTATCCAGTAAGTCATCTAAAGATGTTTGTAGTTTATGTAGTGAATCTTCTACAGCCCATTGAACTAACGGTAAATCTTCAGTTAAACGACCATCATCTTCATAACGCTTAAGCGTTGCAGACGCTAAATATAGCTGACTTAATAAATCACCTAAGCGTGCTGAAATGCGTTCTTTACGCTTAAGGTTACCGCCAAGTGTTGCCATCGCTAAATCCGAAAGCAGGGCTAAGTTAGCACTGAAACGATTCATCTGCTGATAATAACGTTTCGTTTTATCATTATAAGGTGATTTGGTGAAGCGGCTAGAAGTAACGCCCATCCAGAAACTTCTTACAAAATTAGACATCGCAAAGCCAATATGACCGAAGATGGCAGCATCGAAGTTACTTAAGCCTTGACCCGATGTGGTATCAAAAGCAGATTCCATTTCAGCTAATACATATGGATGACAGCGAATAGCGCCTTGTCCATAAATAATCATAGAACGGGTTAAAATGTTGGCACCTTCAACGGTAATTGCAATCGGCGCTGCTTGATAACCACGACCCAAATAGTTATTTGGACCTAGACATACACCTTTACCGCCGTGAATATCCATGGCGTCGATAACACACTTTTGCATTCTATCGGTTAAATGGAATTTAACGATGGCAGAGATAACTGATGGCTTTTCACCTAGACCAATCCCCACAGTAGTTAATGAACTTACAGCATCCATCAAGTAAGCATTACCGCCAATACGTGCCATTGGCTCTTCAATACCTTCTAATTTACCGATAGGTAGTTTGAACTGACGACGAATTCGAGCGTAAGCACCTGTAGCTAATGCAGCTGTTTTAACGCCACCAGCAGAGTTTGACGGCAGGGTAATACCACGGCCTACAGAGAGACATTCAACTAGCATGCGCCAGCCTTGACCGGCCATTTCAGGGCCACCAATGATAAAGCTCAGTGGCACGAATACTTCGTTGCCACGAGTTGGACCATTTTGGAACATACAGTTCAATGGGAAGTGACGACGACCGGTTTCAACCCCTTGAATATCAGTAGGGATAAGGGCACAAGTAATACCTAAATCTTCGGTATCACCTAATAAGCTGTCAGGGTCGCGTAATTTAAATGCCAAACCTAATACTGTCGCCACTGGTGCTAAGGTAATGTAGCGTTTGTTCCATGTTAGTTTCATACCTAACACTTCTTCGCCTTCCCATTCACCTTTACAGACGATACCAAAATCAGGGATCGCGCCAGCATCACTACCAGCTTCTGGGCTAGTAAGTGCAAAACAAGGCACTTCAAGACCTTTAGCTAAACGCGGTAAATAATGATCTTGTTGTTCAGTCGTACCATAGTGTTGCAGTAACTCACCAGGGCCTAGAGAGTTTGGTACCCCAACCGTTGATGCAAGTTCACTACTCACGCCAGCTAATTTTTGCAATACACGTGACTGAGCATAAGCTGAGTATTCAAGACCACCGTATTTCTTTTTGATGATCATGGCGAAGAAGCCTTCGTCTTTTAAGTATTGCCAAACTTCTTGTGGAAGGTCAGCTAGCTCATGTGAAACCTGATGTTGGTTAACCATTTTACACACAGTTTCAACTGGGCCATCTAAAAACGCTTGCTCTTCAGCAGTTAAACGCGCTTTAGGGTAGTTATGTAATTTATTCCAGTTAGGGTTACCAGCGAATAAGTCAGCTTCCCACCAGGTTGTACCTGCTTCAATGGCTTCTTTTTCAGTGGTAGACATTTCAGGCATGATGCCTTGATATACTTTAAGCAGTGGACGTGAGATGAAATTCTGACGAAATGATTTAACATTTAAAGGTAATGCTAAAACTATATAGACAACCCAAGCTAGACTGCCAACAATATCTAATACACTACCAATTAACATTACAACTGCTGCTGCAATTGTTGCTGTTAATAACGACACCCGCAAGTAAGTTGCTGCGCCGAGTACCGCGATCATGGCGATGATCCAAATAAGTGTCTCCACTGTCTTTCTCCTTAAAAGTGTTTAATATTTAAACACCTACAAATTAATGATCCTATTCACAGAACTGACCGTGGTCTGACCTGTATCACATAAAATTAAACCTAACTGGCGCTGATTACAAGTTATTTCAAACAATTGTTTAAAATATTTTGTTTAATAAAAATGCCAATTTTTTTCTGCACTAGGTACAATATAAATTACGTAATATTTTGAGTTAATTATATTTTTAAGGCGTGTTTCATGTGTGAGTTACTAGCGATGAGCGCTAATGTCCCAACGGATATTGTATTTAGTTTCACAGGCTTAGCTGAAAGAGGTGGTGTTACTGGGCCACATGTTGATGGTTGGGGGATCACTTTTTATGAAGGCAAGGGCAGCCGCACCTTTAAAGATGCTCGTCCTAGCAGTGAATCCCATGTCGCTCAGCTCATTAAATCTTATCCAATCAAAAGTGAGATTGTCGTCAGTCATATTCGTCAAGCAAACCGTGGCTGTGTTGCGCTGGAAAATACCCATCCTTTCACCCGCGAGTTATGGGGCCGATATTGGACTTATGCCCATAATGGACAGTTATCAGACTACCAAAATAAGTTTCAAGTAAATCATTTTCAGCCTGTTGGGGACACCGACAGTGAGCTGGCATTTTGCTGGATTATGGAACAGGTGTTAGGTGAGTTTGGTCATACGCCACCCGATGACATGAAACAGGTGTTTGAATTTGTAGCAACGCTGGCTGATGACATTCGAGCTTTAGGTGTTTTTAATATGATCCTAAGTGATGGTGTCGATTTAATGAGTTATTGCACTAATAATTTGTGCTTCATTACCCGCCGTGCGCCTTTTGGCAAAGCCAAATTAATCGATACTGATGTGGTTATTGATTTTAATAAAGAAACGACACCCAATGATGTCGTTACAGTGATTGCTACTCGTCCGCTGACAAAAAACGAACAGTGGCATATTTTACAGCCTGGCGAATGGAAGTTATTTAGGCAAGGCGAATTACTGATTAACAGTTAATCCAGCGTTTGCTTTAGTAACAGCTGTATCGGATTCTATTGCTTGCTGAATTTGATAATTATCTAATTGAATATCAAGCTGCTTACTACCTTTAGAAAAATGACTTAAACGCACGGGTAAGTAGTTTAATTCTGGCGCCATCCAAAAAAAGGTTTGGCGCTTTTTACTTTTTCGTACCACTTCTATTTTTACGGTTTGATAAGTGCCACTGTCTAATATCACTTGTTCTTTGCCGACAATTTTAAATTCATAATCATCAAACTCTTTTTCTTTGACCATTTTGTATTTAAGCAATTCGGGTTGGCGGTACATATCCATTCTAAATATTAATTGAGATACCAAGGGATCGTAGATATCCTCGGCAAAGGGTAATTTCTCTCTTTCGTCTTTATATATGGTGTGGATAACGCCTTGTCCAGCAGCAAAGGCGGTTTGCTCTGTGTAGTCAGATCCGGTGCCGCTACGTTTACTCATATAGCGGATGGGCTTAACCTTGCCATCTTCGAGTTTGAACTCACTATTAAGATTACGCACATCCGATAGCATTAATAAGCTGATATCGCTATCAAAGCGATAGTTATAGTAGCCATTATCACTTTCAGGCAACTGGTAGCGAGCTTTACCGAGTTCGATACTGCCATAGAACACCCGATATTCAGCAGAGTGAGGGGTTAATGCTTTGAGGTACTCGAGGTTTTCCTTGTCATCAGAAGCGACAGCATTAGGGGCCTGAGACAATGTAATGACAATAATATTGGCTAATAAAGCGGTGAATTTTCTAATCAAAGTAATACCTACCCATGCAATATTTAAAAAGGTAACGACATGACAAGGGTTGCAATGTCAGGGCGCCATTCATATTTTGACAATGAAACCTTGCCTTGGTTCACTTCTACTCCATCTGATCTTAGTCGCTGTTGCTGATTTTGGAAATGAATAGAATTGACTTTAAAAGAAATTTTTCCTTGGCTGTTAATCACTCTATACCAAGGTAAGTTTAGGTTATCGGGGGCGTCTTTGAGTGCTTTAGACACATACCTGGCTCTACCTGGTAGCCCAGCTAAGTCAGCCACTTTACCATAAGCTAAAACATGACCTGTGGGGATCATATTTACAATAAACCAAATTCTTTGCTTTGGGCTAAGGTTTTCCATTGATGGCTTTTGATCAGGTATGGGATGATAATTTATTGTAACCCGCTTTGGTGTTGCGAGTTAAGTAGACAATAGTAAGTATTCAATAGCCAGCTTATGAGCAATACTTTTTGAGTGAGTTTATAACAGTGAGACGAAATACTGACAGGGTTAATACTGTGGATATAAAGCAGGTTTATATGACTGTTAAATAAATACACAAGAAATGAGACAAGGCGCCTGCAAGTACAAATAAATGCCAAATAGCATGATTATAAGGAATACGCTTATTGACATAAAAAATAACCCCGATGCTATAAAAAGCCCCACCTGCAAGTAATAGGTTAAAGCCTAAATCTGACATGCCTTTGATTAAATCTCCCATGATGGTGACACAAAGCCAGCCCATAACAAGATACAAAATAACACTTAGCCCTTTGAAGCGGCCAATAAATAAGGTTTTAAAAATAATACCGCCTAAGGCTAATAACCATATTGCAGTTAGTATTAGCGTAGCACTATCATTTTGAAGGCTAATTGACATTAAAGGTGTGTATGTACCAGCAATAAGCAAATAGATTGCACAGTGATCAGCCATTTTAAAGCGTTTACGCCATAAGGGGCTTTTACTGGAATGGTATAAGGTTGAGGCCAGAAAAAGCATAATAATACTTAATCCATACACAGTGATCCCGATAGTGTCAGCGATATTAAGTTGGCCATTCGCTTTTATTAGCATTGCAATTAGCGCGGCGATACCCGCAAGTACCCCTATACCATGGGTGATACTGTTAGCTAATTCCTCAATCACACCATAGTCTGACTTTGATGTAGGTGTTGGTGCTAATGTTTGATTAGCATCTAACTCAAGTGACATAGTTGCATACAACCTTGTTAAGCAATTTACATTGAGTCTACCAGCAATATTCATAATAGGCCATGACTTTAGCTTACACGTGTAAGCTTAAGTTTGACGCTATGATAACTGTCTGATTTTGTGGGGAGTCGTGTGTCATCGACATAAATTAAATGAACTTAATGGCTTTTTTATCATCTAGTTTATGGTCAGCTTGTGGTTGAAGTCTGATCTAGCACGATTTATATCCAGTGATTCAAAAGCGACAGGAGGCGCGAGTAATGAACCAAGGTGGTGATAAACATTTAACACAAGGATTGGCAGCAAACACTAATTTTGAACCGGGTGCTAGTGGAAATTCGACAGGCTTAAATGGCACACAAGTTTCACATGGACAGCTTTACATAAATGCAAGCCGCCAAGAATCTGCGGTTGAAGTGATAGATTTCTGTGATCATGTTGTGATGTTACAAACGGTGAATGCAACTAGCACTGAAGTAACTAGCACTGAAATAATGAGCACTGATGTAATTAAAGCCCAAACATTACCGCTGATCTGTGGGCTGATCGACAATCAAAATAATCACGGTCGCTTTTTAAAACAAAATTCTGATAACGAGTTTAAAAAGATACTGACATCACCATCGAGCATTATTGTTGCAGGGCTACATGTTGTGCTGGTGTTTATGCTATTTTCCTTAGCTGATAACACCATTAGCCATTTTGTCGAGATCAGCCGTGAACAAGCCGTTAAAGCTGCGACATCTGAAAGTAACAACCAAGAAATAAAAGCCTACTTTTTAACGGCTGAGCAAATTACCCAGCTAGCTAAGACCCTGCCAAGTGAACAAGCCTTGATTGAAGAGGTCGTCAGTGAAGTCATTACCAATGAAGAAATAATCGATCAAACTATATCGAACAAACAAAGTACTAATAAGGTTGTCGATACAAGAGCGCCTGCAGTTGCAACTAGCCCAAAAGATACTGTCAATCAAAAGGCAATTTCCCCAAAGCCTATTGACCAAAAAGATATTGACCAAAAAGCTGTTAACCAAAAGCCCATTGACTACAAGCCCATAATTGAAAAATTGCCAATAGCAGAAGCAGTGCAAGCCGAAACGCACCAGTTCGATTGGTCTTCAGTTGATAGCATGTATCTGCAGCAGCAAAAAGATAGCAGTAACGAACATCTATTTAAGCCACAATTGTTTAATGAAACCATCTCAGAGGCCAATACCATAACAAGCGACAATTTATCGGCCATCAATCAAGCTAGCCATTCCTTTATAAATAAACTCAATCAACAACAAGTTAATCAGCAAATAAGTCAGCAAGCCCATTTAGCGACTTCTGTTAGTGGTGCCAGCACCAGTGAGTTAACCCCTGAAATGGATGATATAGAGTTAATAGTAATAGAAGATAAGCGCCAACCAACTACCCTCAATCATCGTTTAGATCCAAATAGAATTGTTAAGATTGGTGAAACTTGCCATCGATTGGTGGCACTACCAACCCAAATTAACCCTTATGCCGAAGGCTTAGATTTAGGACACCCATGTGAAGGAGGCAAAACAAAAAAAGCACTAGATAACGCCATTCAACAACGCTTATCGAAACTTAAATTACCTTGAACTGTTCAGACTTTCACAAAAGATTTATTTCAACAACATCAAAAATGAATAATATTTATCAAATTTATTTATCAAATTATTTCTGTGTTAATTGGGCCTTAATCGCTTGGTTGTAAATTAAATCCATATATAACAGTATTTTAATTAGTGAAATAATTTAACTCATATTCCAATTCGAAAATTGTCAAAGACTTGTATTTTATTAAATAAGCTGACTATACTGCAGCCATCTTGTCGGAGTGCCTTTATGGCTGAGACCGTTTATTCGGGATCCGTTGAACCTGATCAGGCTAGAACCTGCGAAGGAAACAAGCAGTTAATTTGCTTATTTTTACCCTACAGTCAGCAGCAATTTCATAGTGAATGGCTGCGTGGCTAGATCATAAATATTAGTGCAAAATAAAAGATAGAATTAATTAAAGCAGAGTTATTGCTGAAGTTAATTTAACCCGCCATTTGCCGATATTTAAGGTCCAAAGTTAAGGTGTAAATTCAAGTCAATTACAGAGTTAATGTTAACTCGCTCGTCATCAACAATTCTCCAGGCAAGCAACTCTATTTTTTTATTTTGAGGTTGCTTATGTCAAATCGTCGTGAAACCCGCGCTCAAGCGCAAAATTTTATTGAAACCCTAAAACCTTTACAGCACCCAAATTCTGAAAAGATCTATCTGAGCGGATCCCGCCCCGATCTGTTAGTGGGCATGCGTCAAATTCATCAAAGCGATACTATCCTTGGCGGTAGTGAAGATGCGCCCGTGACTGAAGCCAACCCAGCCATTAAAGTTTATGATTGCGCCGGTGCCTATTCAGATCCTGATGCTGAAATTAATGTCCGTTTAGGCTTAAACAAGTTTCGCCAAGCTTGGATTGAAGAGCGCGAAGATACAGAGCAACTTGATGGAGTTAGCTCTGACTTTACCCAACAGCGTTTGGTTGACGACGGTTTAGATCATTTGCGTTTTGAAGCCCTTGTTCGCCCTAAAAAAGCCAAGTCAGGCCGCCGCGTTACGCAAATGCATTACGCTCGTAAAGGCATTATCACACCTGAGATGGAATATATTGCCATTCGCGAGAATATGGCTAGAGAGCAAGTCACTGATGAGATTTTGACTCAAAAAGCCGCCGGTGAAGCTTTTGGCGCTCACATTGGCCAGCCTATTACCGCTGAATTTGTCCGTGATGAAGTTGCCCGCGGCCGCGCCATTATCCCGTTAAACATTAATCATCCAGAAGCTGAGCCAATGATCATCGGGCGTAACTTTTTAGTCAAAGTTAATGCCAATATCGGTAATTCAGCGGTAACCTCGTCCATCGAAGAAGAAGTCGAAAAGCTAGTTTGGTCAACGAGATGGGGCGCTGACACTGTAATGGATTTGTCTACGGGGCGCTATATCCATGAAACCCGTGAATGGGTCATTCGAAACTCTCCTGTCCCCATTGGTACAGTGCCCATCTATCAAGCGTTAGAAAAAGTAAATGGTGTCGCTGAAGACCTAAATTGGGACATTTTCAAAGATACCTTGATTGAACAGGCAGAGCAGGGCGTCGATTACTTTACCATCCATGCTGGGGTACTGCTGCGTTATGTACCAATGACGGCAAAACGTCTTACTGGCATCGTTTCTCGTGGTGGTTCCATCATGGCAAAGTGGTGTTTAAGTCACCATAAAGAAAGTTTTTTGTATGAGCACTTTAGAGAGATTTGCGAAATCTGCGCTGCCTACGATGTGTCATTGTCATTAGGCGATGGTATGCGGCCCGGCAGTATTGCCGATGCCAATGATGAAGCGCAATTTGCTGAATTAGAAACCTTAGGCGAGCTGGTTAACATTGCTTGGGAAAATGATGTGCAAACCATCATTGAAGGCCCAGGCCATGTACCGATGCAGCTCATTAAAGTGAATATGGAAAAGCAGCTTGCCCATTGTGATGAAGCGCCTTTTTACACACTCGGCCCACAAACCACCGATATTGCGCCAGGTTATGATCACTTCACCTCAGGGATTGGGGCGGCCATGATGGCTTGGTATGGCGTGGCCATGCTGTGCTATGTCACTCCTAAAGAGCATTTGGGTTTACCGAATAAAGAAGATGTTAAACAAGGGCTTATCGCTTATAAAATTGCAGCTCATGCTGCCGATGTGGCTAAAGGTCACCCTGGTGCGCAAATTCGTGATAATGCCTTATCAAAAGCAAGGTTCGAATTTCGCTGGGAAGATCAATATAACTTAGGCTTAGACCCAGATACCGCTCGTGCTTATCACGATGAATCGCTCCCCCAAGAGTCTGCCAAAGTTGCGCATTTTTGTTCTATGTGTGGGCCAAAGTTTTGCTCAATGAAAATCACTCAAGAAGTGCGTGAATACGCTGCAAAGCAAGCGCGTGATCAGTTACAAAAGGTGAACGTGCTTGACGCTAGCGAATTTAAACACCTGCAGGCACACTCTAATCACAATGTTAATTCCGTAGACGCAAGTGCAGATATAAGCGTTAGTAGCGGTGTAGATATTCAATCAGCCATGGCACAAAAGTCAGCTGAATTTAAAGCCACAGGCTATGCAATTTATCATCCGTTACCTTCTAAGCCAGACACAGCAACAAGCGCAGATTTAGCTGTTAAGACCACTGCTGAATTAGAGGCTTAACCATGAATGTTTCACAACCACATAGCTTAGAAACCATGTCGCCCATTGTCTGGACTATTGCCGGTTCAGATAGTGGTGGCGGCGCCGGCATACAGGCAGATTTAGCAACTATAAATGACTTACAGTGTTTTGGCTGCAGCACAATTACCACTGTTACTGCGCAAAATTCGGTGGCTGTAACACTAGTCGAGGCTGTGTCAGAATCCATCTTATTGGCTCAGCTAAATACACTTGCTAGCGATTTAGCGCCAGCAGCCATAAAAATTGGCTTAATTGCCAATCAACAACAATTGGTACTCATTGCTCATTGGTTAAAGACATTTAAAAGTCAGAGTTTAGCTAACCAGCTGATCCCGATTATTTTAGATCCTGTCATGGTTGCCAGTAGTGGTGATAGCTTAAATGAGCGCGCAAAAAAGCCGTTAGATTTTAGCCCTTTTAAAGGTCTAATTAGCTTAATTACCCCTAATGTTAGGGAGTTACACACGCTGACTGATACTAACAGCGTGGAATTTGAACCTCAGTGCACAATTAAAAGCCAAAGCCTAGACTCAAGTGATGGTTTTTATAGTGCGGCAGCGCAACTGGTTAAACAGCTTCATTGTCATGTACTCGCCAAAGGCGGTGATGCAGTGTGGCAACAAACCAAAGCCAATGATTTGTTCATTTGCCGCAAAGTTCACGGTGTGAGTGACGCTCATCAATATCAAGCTTATTGGCTTAATAGCGAGCGAGTTAATACTGGTAATAACCATGGCACAGGTTGCACCTTATCCACTGCGATAGCGTGTTTTTTAGCACATGAATACGTACTCCATGATGCCGTTGTGATGGCTAAAGCTTATGTATTAAAGGGACTAGTGTGCAGTGAATCTTTTGGTAAAGGCGCAGGGCCTGTGGCAAAAACTGCTTGGCCTGATGAAATACAATACTATCCTGAAATTAGTGCAGTTAGTGGCGCTAAAATTAACAATCTAGGCAAAACACAGCCAGAATCAGCTGCTGGTGGAAAGTTTAACGATGGGTTAATAAATACAGCACAGGGCTACCTAGATTGCCGCTTTCCTGCGCTGCATAAGGGCATTGGTGTTTATCCGGTTGTGGATGACGTGACTATGCTGCAAAGCGTGTTAGAAGCCAATTGCACCACAGTGCAGTTGCGGATTAAAAATAAAGGTTTTAATCAGGTCTCCAATGATGCTCATCAAACCACGTTAGTACAAGATATTAGCCGCGCCATAGCTCTGGGTAAGCAATATAACGCCCAAGTGTTTATTAACGATCATTGGCAATTGGCAATACAACTTGGCGCATTCGGGGTTCATTTAGGTCAAGAAGACCTTGAGTTAGCCGACTTAAATGAAATTTCAGCGGCAGGGTTAGCCCTAGGGTTATCTAGCCATAGCGTATTTGAAATTCTATTAGCTCATCAACTAAGCCCATCCTATATCGCTTTAGGGCATATATTTCCAACGACTACTAAGGTGATGCCGTCAAAGCCTCAAGGCTTAGCGAAATTAGCACGCTACAGTGCATTACTTAAAAACGTATGCCCAAGCGTGGCTATCGGCGGTATCGATGCAAGTGTAATTTCAGATATTAAAGCCACAGGGGTAGATAGTATTGCCGTGGTCAGAGCCATTACTGAGGCTGAAAACCCTGCCAAGGCTTATTTATTGCTAGAGCAGCAATGGCATCTAGCGGCTGCACAACAACCTCAGCAACAACCTCAGCAACAGCCAAGGCAATCACATGTAAAATCCCACAAGCCATCAGTGAAACAGCTGCAGTGTGAGCCAGTGTCATGACGATTACACAACAGCGTCAAGCTAATAAGAGTGGGCTCACTTCCAAGCAGTTTATCAAGTATGCCAGTCATATTTTACTGACTGATATGGGTGAGCTTGGTCAGCTTAAATTACTTAATAGCCGGCTACTGATCATCGGAATCGGTGGTTTAGGTCACAGTGTTGCCCAGCAATTGGCCGCCGCGGGAGTTGGAGAACTGATATTGATGGATCATGACAAGGTAGAGCTTTCAAATCTGTCGCGGCAATTACTTTTTAACGAACAAGATATTGGTTTAAGCAAAGCGCTACTTGCCAAAGATAAGTTAGCAGCAGCCTATGAAGACGTAAATATCATGGCAATTGAGCAGGCCTTTGGCGCTGATACAGATGGTGCAAAATTAGTTGAATCTGTCGATCTGGTGTTTGATTGCACTGACAACTTTACTAGCCGCTTAATGATTAATGAAGTTTGTGTTCGTCACGCTACAGGGCTAATTAGCGCAGCGATTTCCGCTAATGATGGGCAATTATTTTGCAGCTCAACTGACTATCCGCAAAGGGGCTGTTATCAATGCCTGTACCCACAAGATACTCATGTTTCACAAACATGTGTATCAATGGGGGTTAACACTGCTGCTGTTCAAACGGTTGCATCAATGCAAAGTTTATTGGGGCTAAATTGGTTAACAGCCGATGACTTAGGCAAAGGCCAGCTAGCGGGTAAGTTACATGTGTTTAATGCTAAAAGCTTGCAATGGCAGATTATACAAATGAATCAAGACCCTAAATGTAGTTGTTGTAGCGCAGCTATTACAGCGTCAACAAATGACGTCAACTCATGCAGATAACTTTACCGCAAAAGGATTAAACATGATTGAAATTGAATTTAATGGCCAACCAGAGCAGTTGCAACAAGCGCCAAGCTTATTAGCGCTAATAGAGTCTAAACAACTTAATCCCAAAGCACTGGCATTAGTGCTCAATCAACAAGTTGTACCAAGAAGTCGCTGGCAGGCCATTCAATGCCAGCCTAATGATAAAGTAGACGTCTTTTCAGCTGTAGCAGGTGGGTGATTATGTTAACCATAGCCGGACATCAATTTGAGTCTCGTTTATTTACAGGTACAGGAAAGTTTAGCGATGCTAACACTATGCTAGCTGCCATTGAGGCCTCTAACTCACAATTAGTGACCCTCGCAATGAAGCGTATTGATCATAGTAAAGACTATGATGACTTGTTGACGCCATTACAGCAAATGGGAGTTAAGTTATTACCCAATACTGCAGGGGCAAGAACCGCTAAAGAAGCTATTTTTGCAGCAGAACTTGCCAGTGAAATGCTTGGCACAAAGTGGATCAAACTTGAAATCCATCCAGATCCGAAATACTTGATGCCAGATGCTATTGAAACCCTTAAAGCTGCCGAAGTCTTGTGTAAAAAAGGCTTTATTGTGTTGCCTTATGTTCATGCAGATCCTGTGCTGTGTTACCGGCTAGAGGAAGTGGGCTGCGCCGCTGTGATGCCGTTAGGCAGTCCTATCGGCAGTAATCAAGGTTTAGCCACTGAGCCTTTTTTAGAGATGATCATTGAGCAAGCTAATGTGCCGGTGGTTGTTGATGCTGGGATTGGCGCACCTTCGCAAGCTAGCCGAGCAATGGAGCTGGGCGCAGATGCCGTGCTAGTCAATACTGCGATTGCCAGTAGTCAATCTCCCATAGTGATGGCGCGGTGTTTTGATTTTGCGGTTAGAACCGGTCGTGATGCCTATACCGCCGGACTTGGCAGTGTTACCAAACAGGCAGAACATACTAGCCCGCTGACGCAATTTTTACATCTGTAAGCCAGATTATTCCCTTACAGGTGAATGATTTGGTTTGAGTAATTTAACTTTGAATGCGGTTGGTTCAACAAATTAAGATAATAGAGTGGCGCACCATGAGTTTTGTCGAGCAATTTAAACAGCTAGATTTAATCGATTTATCAATGCGGATTAATAGCAGCACTGAAGCTGATGTGCAACAAGCATTACAGCGCCCCCAAGGTCATATTGACAGTTTAATCGCGCTTTTATCGCCTGCAGCATTACCTTTTTTAGAAACGATGGCGCAGCGGGCATATCAGATAACCCGGCAACGCTTTGGGGCTAATATTGGTTTATACCTGCCATTGTATTTATCTAACTTGTGCGCAAATGAGTGTGACTATTGCGGTTTTTCTATGAGTAATAAACTCAAACGAAAAACCTTAACAGAGACCGAATTATTAGCTGAAATTCAAATCATTAAACAGCGAGGTTTTGATTCAATATTACTGGTTTCTGGAGAACATGAAACCAAAGTAGGCATTGAATACTTTAAAACCATCTTGCCACTGGTAAAACAGCATTTCAGTTATGTAGCAATCGAAGTACAGCCTTTGGCGCAAGATGATTACGCCCAGCTGGTGGGGTTAGGGCTCGATGCTGTGATGGTATATCAAGAAACTTATCATCGCCAAACCTATGCCAAGCATCATACCAGAGGTAAAAAACAAGACTTTACTTATCGGCTCACTACACCAGAAAGGGTCGCGGCGGCTGGGGTTGATAAAGTGGGATTAGGGGTATTGCTCGGATTAGACAGTTGGCGCGTAGATGCGTTATTAATGGGCTATCATTTGGCCTATTTAGAAAAACATCACTGGCGCAGTCGTTACAGTATTTCTTTACCGAGATTAAGACCGTGTACCGGTGGAATTAGTCCTAAAGTCGAATTAACTGATGTGGGCTTAGTGCAATTGATCTGTGCGTTTCGATTGTTTAACCCCCAGCTTGAAATTAGTTTATCTACCAGAGAAACCCAGCAGTTACGTAACAACTTATTGCCTTTAGGGGTGACTCATATCAGCGCTGGGAGCTCAACCCAACCTGGTGGTTATCAAAATCCCAACACCCAGTTGGATCAATTTGAAATCTCAGATGAGCGCAGCGCGGTGCAAATAGTGCAGCAAATACAAAAGTCAGGGCTTAACCCAGTATGGAAAGATTGGGAGACAAACTGGTATTAGTTTTTAAATTGGTATGCATTTTATCACGACTATTCAATGTGATATAACTTGCTATTAGGTTGTTTCAAAAGGAGTTGTATCATGGAAATAGCATCAAGTTTTACCCTCGGTGTTCAAGGACTGCAACAGGCGCACAATGATTTAGCGCAGGCGACCACGGCGGTAGCCATCCCAGAAACGCTAAGTTCTGCCTCAGTACAAATAACTGCAGATAGCGTCACGCTTAGCTCGCAAACAGCGGCCCTGATTGATGCTCAGCAAGCTATCTCTCACGCCGAGGTTGCAGTAGATGTGATAAATGTCTGGTCTGAAAACATTGGCACCATAATCGATGTCTCAGTGTAGAACTCAATGTAACTTGAGCTGGCATTAATGACTTTGAGTATCATTAAAGCTAAATAAATCAGTTATCTATCAAGGCTTGTTTTGGTCAATATCGTGCTGTAATAAAATTAAAGATTCTAACAATTTACTGGCAGGCCCCTGATTATCTCGGTTAGGGATAACCAAAGTTAATGCAATTTTACGACTTTTACTGCCTTTAAGAATAAGCCTGGCGAGCTTACCTTGGCTAATATCATCCTCGACCAAATAAGCGGGCGCCCAACAAAAGCCAATGCCACTTTGTAACACGTTTTTTGCTTCGTGAAAGTTTGATACTGTCCAGCGCTGCTCTGACTTTAACCAACCAGTATCTACTGATTTTTCAGTTGCAGTGTCTTTAATGACCACTTGTAAGTGCTGCGCCAGCTCTGTTTCATCGGCAACAATACCGCACTGGGTTAATGGATGAGTCGGACTGCATACAAGGTATAAGTCTGACTCACACAGGAACTCGGCAATATGGCCTTTTGCAGGAATACCGCAAATAGCGATATCGGCGATGTTATTGTCAATTAATTCTTGTGTGCCTGTGATCACCGAGTCAATGACAGTCACTCGGGTCCCACGGCTATCGGGCCAAAAGGCTTTTAAGGCGTCCACAAGAAATTGCATTGGATAGATGATTTCGCGGGCAATGGTCAAGTTGGGCTCCCAGCCTTGTCCTAAATTGCTCGCAAGTTGCTCAAGTTCATCAACGGTTTGGGTTAAGTGACGTGAGCGCCTGAGTAGTACTTCACCTTGCTGCGTTAGGTAAGCTTTGCGTCCCTTTACTTCAAGTAATTGAATCCCAAGTTGGTTTTGTAGTTTAGCCACAGCGTGATTGAGCGAAGATTGGCTTTTATTCAGCTTTTCTGCTGCTTGGGCGTAACCACCAAAGTCCACTACAGATTGAATAATTCGCCATTGCTCAAGTGTGGATTTTGCTCTATTCATACAAAACTCATTAGTTTACAGGTCAATATTAAAAAGAGCGTATCACACAGTGATACGCTCTTGAAGGCAATCGAGAACGCGCTTAATTACTTAGCGCTAGGTTTCTCTTTTGTATTGCTGTTAGTTTTAGTGAGATCTTTAGGCGTCACTTGCACCGGCAAATACTTTTTCGTCGCTTTTATTTCAGCAAGGTAAGGGCCTTTATGCAGCTTCTCTGGCCAATCAAGAAGCATCATCGCCAATACATTGCGGTGTTCGCCTGACACCATATTGGGATTACCACGAGGTGACGGGATCAGTTGATACTCAGGGATAAATGACGCCGCAATATGGTTTTGAGTCTTTTTAACCACAGGATGGTTTGGCTGACCCGCTAATAAAAAGCTAATGCCGACTTCTGAAATAATGTCATCGGTTGCATCAGTTAAGATCCGATCAATGTTGTTATTGAAGTAATCTAAAATCCATTGATAATCTTTGGCGTTAACTTGCTCTTGATAATAACCACTAGAGGCAAAAATAAAGTGTGTCATACCATATAGCTTGTTTCGGTACTGCTTTTTATCAAGATTGTTGTCTTTATCGTCAGGATAAGTCTCGATGAACGCTTGTTTATATACCTCGACATAATCCCCCACATTTAGCTGTTTAGCCCAGTAAACATAATTCACTAACTGCGCGGCCCATGATGTGATCATTTTAGGATCAGTCAAAGCTGGGGTTAAATCATAGGCTTTTAAGCCTTTAATCATTTGCTCATGACATGGCCCCATGAAACCCAGTTCATCGGTGCGACTGGCATAGCGCAATAAAATATCGCTATAGAAAATAAACTCTGGAAACGGCTTAAGGGCTTTTTTACGCGCTTTAGCACGAGGACCTTTACCTAACACGCTAATAGCTTGTTCGGCTTCATCTTTAATAAAATTAGGTTTATCCATATTACAGGCAAAGTAGTTTTGTCTTTCTGTAATGGTGATCAAATCAATTAAAGCGGCATTAGCGTACTTTTCATCACCAGTCATGCGATACATACGTAAACCATAATGCCCTTGAATTCGAGGTGGCAAGGAATACATATTTTGTTCAAGGTTAAGCTGAATTGCGCTTCGAACTTGCTGGTGAGTTAATTGATGGTTATCTCTGGTTTCAGCAAAGCTGCTGGCACAAGTAAGTAGCAACGAAAAGCTGATTAAACTGGTTAAGGATTTAAATTTTCGAATTGCCAACATTAAAGGCTCTCCTGATGATTGATGATGGATCAGTCGGTGGATTAAGTATAATGCTCATTTGTTGGATTAGGGATAAATTATCTTCATTAACTACCAAAATATCAAAAACTTGGCGATTTGTTATTGAAGCGTTAGTGTCTGTATTAATCAAATTAACTAAATTTTGTTGCCAAAGTGGGTGATAGTAATCGAGCCCTTCATTAGCTATGCCGTTAAAGCTATAGGCCATATTTTTTGCATCCGGCCATTGTTGATTAAAACTCGCCTGAAAAGCCTGATTGATGGCGCTATTTAGTTGTTGATTATTTATATCATCCCCTTGCTGCTCAGAGTTTAAATAATACCAAGCGACTTTGCTGCGAAATACCCTAAGTTGCTGTCGATAAGACTCAGCAAATTGCTCTCTCGCTGAAGGGGTTAAATAGGCTAATTGGTGTTGTAGATGACTGCTTAACCAATAATAACCTAATAAATAATTATCTGTTGATACTCCAAGCTTATTTACCAAATAGAATTGGCTGCCTCGAGTCATAGCAGTAATGGCCTCGCTGAGGCTTTTCACCAGTTGCATTGCTTGGCGCCGATTAGATAAATATTTTGGAAAAACCACGCTCGCTTGGGCAAATTGCTGACCGATCACCGGATACCTAATGATATTCGCCATCGAATGCTTACTTGTATGGATATAGAGTTCACCAACTAAACGCTGCTGATGCCACAAGCGATAAGTTGTAATTGGTTCTGATGGTTCATTGACCGTTGCAGTGCCATTGCCAGTACTCGCGGTGGTATTGGTTTCATTAGTGGACGACATATCAGCTTGCACTTGGAGGGGAATCGCTTCGAATTCAAGCCCCAGAGGCGTTAATACATCGACAACTTGCTGAAATAAATCACTACTGTTTTTGGGGCCAAGATAAGGGGTATTTTTTATCTGACTAAGGGTTTTACCGATATTCCAAGGCGCTGTATTAATATTATTGGTTTGGCTTTCTAAGAAGGATAATAACAGCTGATTTGTTAATAACGGCTTTGTTGATAATGATTGGGTTGCCTGTAATGGCGCGCTTTGGGCTTCAGCTGAAGCAATGCTGGGCTCAGGCGCTGAAACTTGCTGCTTAATGGTTTTAATTGTCGCTAATAACTGCTGATTTTTACTTTTTGCCCGTGCTTGATAGGCCTGCCAAGTGGTTTTTCGGCATTGCTCATCTGGTTGTAAAAGTAAGTATTTGGCTAAACTGATCTCAAAAGCAGAGTTTGTATCATCGCGGTTGGTATCTAACTGGCATTGTGCGTTATTAAATACCAATTTCAAATTACTATTACTAAGGTTTCGTCTTATCGTTGCCTGTGCATTGTGTAACTGTGATTTGGTATCGATATCAAGTTGGGCTAGTGTAATCGCGTTAATTTTATTGGCTAATAAAGAGTAGGGCATGTGGCTATCTTCAAGCTCAGCGATAAAACTGGATAATTGAGGCGCTGTTAACAATGCTGATAATTCATCAGCTAAATGTAATTGGCACATTAATAGCCCTTCACGCTGGTTATGAGTGGCTAAGTGGCGGTAGTAATTTAAACGGTCGTTAAAATTGTTAAAGCCTAAGGTTAATTGCTCAAACTGTAATGTTTGGTAAGGGGTTGTTTGCTTTAAATCTAGGGATGCTAAAGACGGTTTGTATTGCAAACATTGTTGCACAAACAGCTGAAGAGGATTGGCAACTGCTTGCGCAGTTGCCAATAAACTAAAAGTTAGGATTACTACAGAAATGCTTTTTGGCATAAGCCACACGTTCTTCCACTGAAACGGCAGGGCCTTTGATAGACTCAACATGTTGCAAGCGTTGTAAAATCCCTCTACCGTTTGCGGTTTGAATTGCAAGTCCTGGTCGAGCATTTAGCTCCAGTAGTAATGGACCTCGCTGCTTATCCAAAACCATATCGGTTCCTAAATAACCCAGTTCACACATTTCATAGGCACTGGATGCGGTATGAAGCAGGGTGTCCCAGTTTGGGACTTGAATTTGTGACAATTCAAATTGAGTATCAGGATGCTTTAAAACAGGTTCATCAAATTGAACAGCAAACAAACTTTTGCCTGTAGCAATATCTAAACCGACACCGACAGCGCCTTGGTGCAAATTAGCTTTGCCATCAGAAGCAGCTGTTGAGCAGCGTAGCATGCCCATTACTGGATAGCCTTTAAACACGATTAAGCGGATATCAGGCACGCCTTCGTAACTAAAACCATCAAAAACCGGATCGAACTCAATCAAGCCTTCAACAATGGCGACATCAGGGGTGCCGCCTAAAGAAAACAACCCACTTAAGATGTTGGAGACATGGCGATAAACTTCAGTCGGCGTCACTTCATCGCCATTAGGTTTATAATAGCGACCGCCTTCCACTTTAGTGATCACCAAAATCCCTTTACCGCCAGAACCTTTTGCTGGCTTTATCACAAAGCCAGTACGGTCGATGACCATTTGCGGAATATCATTGATTTTGTGCTGCTCTTCAACAACACCAATCAAGTCAGGTACGGCAATACCATTGGCTAAAGCTAATTGCTTGGTAATCAGCTTGTCATCCACGCGTTTGTAATATTTACGAGGATTATATTTTCCAATGTAATCGATATTACGCTTATTCATATTTAATACGCCTTTGCGGCGCAGCTCCCAAGGCCAGGCAAAGTTCATTACTGATCTCCAGCCAAAGGTTTAAAGCGTTTAAGCTCTGTGAGACGGTAGCCAGTGTATTGGCCCATCACTAACACCATTGCTAAAATCACTAAGTGAATACCTAAGAAGTTAAATACCCAATATTGGATCCAACTGTTACTCATAGCAAGGTAGGCTAAGGTGGCGACAAACAAGCTACCACCGCCGGCCATCACTACCGCTTTAGGGCCTTCTTCTTCCCATAAAATTGACATACGTTCAATGGTCCATGCCAAAATGATCATCGGGAAGAAGGTAATGGTTAAGCCTTCACTTAATCCCACTTTATAGGAAATAAGCGTAAACAAGCCGATAATAAATATCACTACAATAATGACCGCGGATATTCGGGATATGAGCAATAAGTTAAGTTGCGATAAATAGGAGCGGATCATCAAACCAAAGGCGACAATTAACAAGAAGCCAATTAAGCCGGTCAATAATGTGGTTTGAATAAAGGCTAATGCAATCAGTACCGGCATAAAGGTACCTGATGTCTTGATACCGATAATCACTCTTAAGAACACCACCACAAGCACGCCAATTGGGATCAATAAAATCCCTTTGAAGGTACTTTGTTCTTCTAGTGGTAATTGGTACAAAGAAAAATCCAGTGCATCTGAGTTTTTCATCATATCGATAGAGGTTGCCAGTGCTGAGCGTGTTTCTTGCAACATTGAAAAGTTAACTTGCGAGTTACTGCCACCAACAACATCTAACACCGATTGGTTATTGTGTTGCCATAAAACCAAGTTATCAGGACGGCCTTGTTTGTTGCCTTCAACATCAAATAAAACCCATTCACCATTATGATAAACCTGCACATAAGGATTGAGTTGCTGACGACGACGTTGGTCTTCTAGCATTAGACCACTCACTTGTTTTGCAGGAACGCCTTTAGAGTGCAGCATTTGCAAAAACAACTGGGTACGAGTGTTAACTGATAATAACAGTGCTAAATTCTGCGATTGATTAGTGTCGTTAATCACTGACATTAACTGCTGTGCGTAAGAAAGGTTATTAGCACTGCGCTGCCATACATCGTTCATGATTTGGTCCGCGGCGCCTTTTTCAGTGACTTGCCATAAAAAGGGTTCTGGTGTTTCAGGTACTTCATCTTGGGTGACGTCAAGTTGACCTGTCGGTACCAGTGTTACACGGTAATATAAGGATTGACGTCCAGAGGATTCACGAATTGACCAAACTGCTCTTCTGTCAGCCCCTTCTGAGATATTTAGACCATATCCCGGTGAGGTAGCATTTTCTGAAAGTACATCAAATGCAGGATCTTGTGGCAAAGAGAGTGATACTTCGGTTGGGTTATTATTACCATTAAACATCACTTTTGCTTCCACTGACCAGCTTTGAACCTGCTGACCAGGAAGGAAAGGGACGTTGTGTTCAACGCTGCGATAAATACTGGCTGCAGTACCGAATATAAATAATAACGCGACGAAGATAAAAAACGGTTTACGTGAATGCATTAGAAGTCCTATTTAACTTTTGTCGTTATTTGTTTGTCTTTTTTTCCATGAATATAGCTCTGGCCGACATCGACTACAGCAATATCTTTCATAAATTTACGACCAAGTAGTAAGGGATAATCTAAATGGCTACGATCGGTTAAGTTTAAGTCAGTTTCAGCGGCGTATTTACCAATTTGCAGGTGGGCATGAATAACGGGGCGGCGATCATCAGGTTGTTCTGCATCTTGTTTAATGCGCACAAAACGTTCAACTTTATGTTCAAAAGTATCCCCAGGTTGATCCTCTCCATTGATCATTACATCGAAGCGAACCCATTGAACGCCATTACGTTCAAATAACACAATATTGCGGGCATCTAATGATGACGATTCAGCGCCAGTATCAATACGCGTTGCAAAAGCGGCTTTTAATTCGTCAATAAAAACACTTTCTACTTCACCCAGAACAAACTTATCGGTTATTGCTGACTCAGGACACTGAGGTGGTTCATTTAATTGCGCTAATGCAACGGCATCAGCATCCATTTTTTCAGATTGTTTGGTAAGAGTATCGGTGATTTGTAACCTTAATTGTTGTACTTCTTCGTTTAAGGCAACAATTTCAGGTGTGGCGCTAATACATTGGCTATTAATCGCTTCAATAATAGCGGCCTGAGAACTGGCTAAATTTGAAGTAAACTCTTCACTACCAACCGGAGTTACTTTTTCTGTTGAAGCACAGCCGGTGATTAACGCGGCTGTACAAGATAAAATAAATACCTGCTTTAACATGATAATTCCTGTTATTTTAATAATCTAGGTTAAATTAAGTCGTGATTAGGTTGGTTCTTTATTGCAATAATCGTTGCACGTTTGGGTGCAGGGTAACCTTCTACCGTTAAACTAACATCATTTGGATCAAGATAATCCACTAACGACTCGTTTTTCATCCATTTAGTTGAGCGCTGTTCTGCCATAGAGGTGACATCAACATCGACACAACGGAT
The DNA here is from genome assembly GCF_030548015.1 of Shewanella sp. 4_MG-2023. Lineage (NCBI taxonomy): Bacteria > Pseudomonadati > Pseudomonadota > Gammaproteobacteria > Alteromonadales > Shewanellaceae > Shewanella > Shewanella sp. 4_MG-2023. Next base: position 24,192 of record NZ_JAUORL010000030.1, on the reverse strand, counting down.
ATCGGTAAAATCGCATTTTTTAAGCCATAACATTAACGCATCAACGGAGGGTAAAAACCATACGTTGTTCATTTTGCCGTATCTGTCTTCTGGCACTAAAACCGCATTTTCATCACCATCGATAACTAAAGTTTCTAATACCAATTCGCCGCCCATACGCAGTTGATCACGTAACTGCATTAGATGGTCGATAGGTGAGCGGCGGTGATATAACACTCCCATAGAAAACACTGTATCAAACGCATCAAGTGCTGGCAGTTCTTCAATTCCTAATGGCAATAAATGAACAGGATGCTGATTACCCGCTAAACGCTTAACGGCTTCAAATTGGCATAAAAATAACGGCGAAGGGTCAATACCCACGACACGTTTTGCGCCAGCCCCTAGCATGCGCCACATATGGTAGCCGCTACCACAACCTACATCTAGCACGGTGCGATTCTCTAACGGTGAAATATGTGGTTTTACTCGATCCCATTTCCAGTCACTGCGCCATTCGGTATCGATATCAATACCATGAATATTAAAAGGACCTTTACGCCAAGGTTGAAACAAGCCTAAAAGGTTTTCAAGTTTTTCAGTTTGACCTGCAGTTAATTGGCTGCCATCGCCAATTTTGACACCATTGAATAAATCGATGCTTGTTGGAGTAGGGTAATTAAGTTTGTTAAGGACTTTTTCCCATTTAGGTAAATTGCCGTGTTTATGTTCACGTTGCCACTTTCCTAAAATAGCCGGTAATTCTTCCAACCAGTGTTGTAACGATGAGTCGGCAATTTGTTGATAAAAAGAGCTGAAACTAATCACTTGATAGCCACCATAGATGCGAAATTAAAACATTGGAACCATACAGTTGAATGACTAAAGCCATTATCAGTAAAGCGTTGTTGGTGGATTGTTAAACTGTCTGGGCGCATCACATTTTCAAGTGCGCTGCGTTTTTGGCTGATTTCTAACTCACTGTAGCCATTAGCACGTTTAAAATCGAGGTGTTGTTCATACAGCAATGATTGAATCACATCATCTTCAAAGCAGAGCTTTTCTGAGATCACTAAAATACCGCCAGGCAATAAGCCTTGAAATATTTTTTTGATCAGGCTATCTCTATCTTGCACCGGTAAAAACTGTAAGGTGAAATTTAACACCACCATCGATGCATTGGTGATTTCTACATCTCTAATGTCACCACAAATTAACTTAACCTCAGTATCACTGACATAAGCCGCGAGATTTTCCTGACATCGAGAAACCATAGACTCGCTATTATCTACTGCGATAATACGGCATTGGCGTTGTTCAATTTGACGACGAATACTTAAGGTAGCAGAGCCTAAGGAGCTGCCTAAATCATAAATATTAGAATTTGGCGTTACATACCTATCAGCAAAATCACCTATCGTATTAATGATTTGTGCATAACCAGGTACAGAACGTCTGATCATATCGTTGAACACACCAGCGACGCGATTATCAAATTGAAAATCTGATATTTTGTCAGTTGCTGTGGCGTAAATTGTGTCTTGTTGAGAGTTCATCTGCAGTAACTTAGGAGTATTATATTGTCATTCTAGCTAATCCTAACAAATAGCAGCAAGTATCCCATTGGAATTTTTGTAAATTATTTTGTTTATTGGCTATTTTCTCGGTAAATTATTCATCTTGTTAGACAATTAGTCGATATAAAACGGTATGATGTACAGTAATTAAAAATAACCAACAAACACATAACCTTTTTCTTCAGAGAAAATACATCTTGCACAAGGGATAGCGCTTGAAGTTCACTCAATTTATATTTGTCATCATAGTCAGTTTAGTGCTCACCACTGCTACTTGGGCTAATACCTCCTCAGATGAGATACTAGTAAGCTCACTACCGAAAACAATATCTATTTCAATGAGTGAAGACGCTTACCCTTATCAATTTGTTGATCAAAATGGTAACCCTTCGGGTTTGATGGTCGATTTATGGCACGAATGGTCAGTTAAGAGTGGCATTAAAGTGATTTTTAAGCCCATGCCATGGAAGGAGTCACTCTCTGCTGTTGAAGAAGGTAAGGTCGATGCCCATATAGGAATGGTAGTAAACGCGAAAAGAAAGACAAAATTTGCTTATGCCAATCAAATAACAACATTAAATAATTACGTTTACCTTCATAATGATATCGCCACTAAGAAAAGCATCACAGATTTAAAACCTTTTAAAATAGGGGTTATCGAAGGCACATCTCATCTCGATGATTTATTAGCCATTGAACCTAGTCTCACATTTAAAACCTTCAAAACTAAACGTGAACTCGTGGACGCGGTAATTGATGGCGAGCTATATGCTTTTGCTGCTATTCAAGGTTATTATCAAGGGATTCCGGTTAATTTTGATTTGGCCAATAACTATCAAACTTCCGCTAGGATCTCAGTTAATACAGTTAATTTAGCGCCAGCGGTTGCCAAACGGCACAGTCATTGGGTTGCTGAAATTAACCAAGGTTTTGCGCAAATATCAGCGAAGGTGGTTGATGATATTGAGAAACGCTGGTTTGGCCTGAGACGTGAATCAGGCGGCTTAATGATCGCTATGCAAGTTGAAATTGAGCCGTTTGTTGATATAAACCCTGAAGGTCAACCCCATGGTTTATTTGTCGATATTTGGCAGTTATGGTCTGAAAAAACGGGTATTAGTATCAACTTTATACCTAGCGATATGAACGGTAGTATTAATTTCGTTAAAAAAGGTTTAGCCGATGTACATATTGGCTATCCTGAAAGTGACAGCATAAATACTGGCTTGCATCGAGCTAATCATTTATACACTGTAAAAAGTCGTTTTTTTAGTTACCAAAAAGAATTAACCAATATTAGTCAAGTTGATGGTAAACGCATTGGTATTTTTGCCACATCTCCTTATATTGTTGAACTGAGAACATTATTGCCTAATGCGCAGCTGCGGTATTACGATTCTATGGCTCAAATGGTCAAAGCGAGCCAAGACGGCGATATTGTCGGCTTTGTTGCATCGAGTGCGACTACGTCACATTACTTACTTAATAATAAAAAATGGGCAGATTTCAATCAGCTCACTTCAACTGAATTTAGCACCCAGATTTATAACCTCACCAATGTTGAAAACACAGAGCTTGGTGAGCGTATCACCAATGGTTTCAAGCTGATTAGTTTGCATGAACTAAATAAAATAGAGCGTAAATGGCTGGTTAATAATGACGACCGCACTTTTATTAGCCGTGATAAGCAAATATTTTTAAGTCATAACGAGCAAAAATATTTGGACTCCTTAGGTGCATTAAAATTGGGCTATTTAGACGACTGGGCACCAATGGAATATCAAAATGAACAGGGTGAGTTTTCTGGCGTTAACAGCGACGTCACTGACATTATCTCTAATCAATTAGGAATCGATATTATTCCAGTTGCTTATCAAGATTGGGATAGCCTTAACAATGATATTAAATCAGGAACCATACACATGGTCGCTAGTATGGCCAAGAGTAAATTGCAGCAGCCTACGCTCGAATTTACCGATGGTTACTGGCCATCTCCTTGGGCCATTGCCACCTCACTCACTGAGCAACCACTATTTAATTTAAGTCAATACACAAGTAAACGGATTGCTGTGGTCAAAGGGTACAGCATCAATAATCAATTAAGGCAACAATTTCCAGGCTTAAAGATCATGCCTGTGGCAGATGTCAAAAGTGGTTTAAAAGCCGTATCTACAGGTCAAGCTGATTTATTTATTGAGCAAGTGGTTACCTTGGCTTATGCACTTAATGAAGGTGGTTTCCCTGATTTAAAAATAGCACTGGTAGCGGATTTAGCAGAGCAAAAAAGTCATATTGGCGTCTATTCAGAACTTAAAAAGCTCATCCCACTAATTAATCGTGCCTTAGAAACTATTGATGAAACAAAGCAGCAGCAAATGTATCAGCAATGGGTGGCCATTGACTTAAGTAGCGAAGCGGATAAATATCAACATTGGTTTAAGATGCTGTTGATAGGGTTAGTTATTGTTAGCGCTATTACATTGTTGGTTATTTGGGGTAACAGGCGGCTGAAGGCAGAAGTGGAGCTTCGTAAACAAGCACAATTAGAAAGTAAATTTGCAGCTGAGCATGATCCTGTGACTCATTTACCTAATCGGTGTTTACTTGATGATAGATTAGCTTGCGCCGTCACCGCTCATCTAAGAGAACAACATAAATTTGCCATTTTATTTATTGATATCGATAAGTTTAAAGCAGTTAATGACACCTATGGCCATCATGTTGGTGATCAAGCATTAGTTGCTATAGCAAATAGCTTGAAAAAAGCGGTTAGAAAATCAGATACAGTTTCTCGATTTGGTGGTGATGAATTTGTCATACTACTGAATAATATCGATAACGCAGAAAGTGCAATTAAGGTGGCTGAAACCATTACTGCTAACCTAACAGAGCCTTTGAGGATTGATGGTATCAGTCTAACGCTTACTGCCAGTATCGGTATGGCGATTTATCCTGATGATGGTGATAACGCCATTGCATTGTTAAAGTGTGCTGATAAAAATATGTACCGCAACAAGAAAAGCGCTAACAACTTAGGTTACCAATAAGCTGAATAGTCTTGATTAATTTCTAACAAATAAACTTAAGGCTTGGCAGCGGTTAACCAAAAATGCAGCAGATCCACAAAAAAAGCATTGGATGATGCTTTTTTGCACGTTTATTGTGCTAACTTTTTCCTAAAGCCGCGTTAATTGCAGTAAACTATTTCAAAGCTTGTAGTAAAATAATGTTCGGATTTATTTATCACGTCATTGACGTTGTTTAAGTACTATAGTTGCTAGCATTATTTATCTAATGTTTAACAGAATTATTTTTTAGAACCTATTACCGAATTAAGGGTAGAGTTAAATGCGCAGTCAATATTGTGGAGACGTCAATAAGTCTCATCTTGGTCAAGAAGTCACCTTAGTAGGTTGGGTAAACCGTAGCCGTGATTTAGGTGGCGTGATTTTTTTAGATCTTCGTGACAGAGAAGGGATTGTACAAGTTGTTTATGATCCGGATTTAGAAGATGTTTTCAAGGTTGCCAGTAGTTTACGTGGTGAATTTTGTGTACAAGTAAAAGGCGTGGTGCGTGCAAGACCAGAAAGCCAAATTAATGCACAAATGAAAACCGGTGAAATTGAAGTATTAGGTAAAGACTTAGTTATTATCAATGCTTCTGCGCCGTTACCACTAAGCATGGATAACTACCAAAACAATAGTGAAGAGCAGCGTTTAAAATACCGCTACTTAGATTTACGTCGCCCAGAAATGGCTGACAGAATCGTATTTCGCTCTAAAGTGACTAGTGCTGTGCGTCGTTTCCTTGATGACAGCGGTTTTTTAGATATTGAAACGCCAATCTTAACCAAAGCTACACCAGAAGGCGCTCGTGATTATCTAGTTCCAAGCCGGACCTATAAAGGTCAATTCTTTGCCTTACCTCAGTCACCACAGTTGTTTAAGCAATTGTTAATGATGTCTGGTTTTGACCGTTATTACCAGATCGTAAAGTGTTTCCGTGATGAAGATTTACGTGCAGATCGCCAACCAGAATTTACTCAAATAGATATCGAAACTTCTTTCATGTCGTCAGATCAAGTGATGGCGAAAACTGAAGAAATGGTTCGTGGTTTATTTAACGACTTATTAAATGTCGATTTAGGTGAATTTCCACGTATGCCATATGCAGAAGCCATGGCACGTTTTGGTTCAGACAAGCCTGATTTACGTAACCCACTAGAGTTAGTGGACATCGCTGATTTGGTTAAAGACGTAGAATTTGCAGTATTCAGTGGTCCAGCTAACGATGTCGAAGGTCGTGTTGCGGCATTACGCATTCCAGCAGGCGCATCTTTGTCTCGCAAACAAATTGACAACTACACTAAGTACGCTGGCATCTATGGTGCTAAAGGCCTAGCGTGGATGAAGATTAACGACTTATCTGCTGGCATTGAAGGTATTCAATCACCAGTACTTAAATTCTTAAACGAAGAAATCGTTAACGAAATTATCAGTCGCACAGGTGCGCAAACTGGTGACATCGTGTTATTTGGCGCTGATAAAGCCAATGTTGTTGCTGAAGCAATGGGAGCACTACGTCTTAAAGCCGGTGAAGATTTTGACCTACTTGAAGGTGAATGGCGTCCATTGTGGGTTGTTGACTTCCCAATGTTTGAGAAAATTAATGGTGGTTTCCACGCTGTTCACCATCCGTTTACCGCAGCATGTGATATTACCCCGGAGCAATTAGAAGCGGATCCAGCCGCTGCGATTTCAGATGCATACGATATGGTATTAAATGGCTGTGAATTAGGCGGCGGTTCAGTGCGTATTCATAATGCAGAGATGCAAAGCGCGGTATTCCGTATCTTAGGTATTTCAGATGAAGAAGCCAACGAGAAGTTTGGCTTCTTACTTGAAGCATTACGTTATGGTACACCACCTCATGCAGGTTTAGCCTTTGGTTTAGATCGCATTATCATGTTAATGACAGGTGCAAGCTCAATACGTGATGTAATGGCATTCCCTAAAACAACCACTGCGGCATGTCCGTTAACTAATGCCCCAGGTTTTGCTAACCCGCAGCAGTTAGTTGAATTAGGTATCAATGTTATTCCGCAAGAGAAGCCCGCTACTGAAGAGTAATCTAAAGTTTGGCTACATTGATAAAATAACAAACCGAGGCATATGCCTCGGTCTGTTTTTATAATACCTAAGTGTGTAATCTAACAGGTATTGAGACCGGAAATTTAAAGGACTTACCATGGCTGGACACAGTAAATGGGACAATATTAAGCATCGTAAAGCGGCCCAAGATGCCAAGCGTGGCAAATTATTCAGTAAATTTATTCGTGAGTTAACCGTTTCAGCACGAGAAGGCGGATCAGATCCAGATGCTAACCCGCGTCTACGCGCCGCAATAGACAAAGCTTTATCAAATAATATGACCCGAGACACGGTAGAGCGCGCAGTAAAACGTGGTGCCGGCGAGCTTGATGGTCAGCAGCTTGATACCATTATTTATGAAGGGTACGGCCCAGGTGGCACCGCAGTGATGGTTGAAACCATGACCGACAACAAAAACCGAACTGTCTCTGGCGTACGCAATGCATTCAGTAAGTCAGGTGGTAACCTAGGCACCGATGGTTCTGTCGCTTATATGTTTACAAAATCTGGGGTCATTTCATATCCAAATACTGTCGATGAAGATCAACTGATGGACGCCGCCTTAGAAGCGGGTGCAGATGATGTGGTTTCCCATGATAATGGTGCATTTGATGTACTCACCACGCCTGATGCATTTGGCAGTGTTAAAGATGCCCTAGATGCTGCTGGTTTTGAAGCAGTAAATGCCGAAGTCACCATGATTGCCGGTACTAAAGCCGATTTAGATGCTGATACCGCAGCTAAATTTATGCGCTTGATCGATAATTTAGAAGATCATGATGATGTTCAAGAGGTTTATCATAACGCTGAAATATCAGACGAAGTAATGGAAAGTCTAGGTTAAGGAAACCTTAAAACCGTGACAACAATATTAGGCATTGATCCTGGTTCACGAATTACCGGATACGGCGTCATCAAGTGCCAAGGCAGACAACAACTGTATTTAGGCAGTGGCTGTATTCGAACCTCAGCAGATGATTTGCCGACTCGATTAAAACAAGTTTTTGATGGCATTACAGAAATCATCAAGCAATACCAGCCGGATCAATTTGCCATTGAACGGGTTTTTATGGCAAAAAATGCCGATTCGGCTCTAAAGCTTGGGCAAGCACGCGGCGCCGCCATTGTGGCGGCCATGAATGCTAATTTGCCGGTTGCTGAATACAGTGCAACCCAAATTAAAAGTGCTGTTGTGGGGACGGGGCGCGCGCAAAAAGCGCAAGTTCAGCATATGATCCAGCAAATTTTTAAATTGCCTGCTGCGCCTCAAGCTGATGCTGCTGATGCACTTGGCGTTGCTATTTGTCACTACCACACTTATCAAAGTTTAATTGCGCTGGGTGGAAAAGCTCAAAGCCGCACATATGGAAGATACAAATGATTGGAAGATTATGCGGATTGGTGGTTGAGAAACAGGCCCCAGAAATTGTACTTGATGTTAATGGCGTTGGTTACGAGTTACAGGTACCAATGACCAGTTTTTACGAGTTACCGGAATTAAACCATACCGCAATGCTATACACCCACTTTGTGGTACGTGAGGATGCGCAATTACTTTATGGTTTTATTACTAAGCAAGAGCGGGCGTTATTTCGCTTATTAATAAAAACCAATGGTGTCGGCCCTAAACTGGCGCTTACCATTTTGTCAGGTATGACCGCTGGCGAGTTTGTTAATTGTGTTGAGCGTGATGATATCGTGACCTTAGTAAAACTTCCCGGTGTCGGTAAAAAAACTGCAGAACGCTTAGTTATTGAAATGCGCGATAAACTGAAAAGTTTACTCGAAGCTTCCGTTGGCTCCGAGCGTGAGTTTGCATTGCAAACTAACTATCAACCTGCAGTGGTTGAAAACAATGCCGAAGAAGATGCTATTGCCGCACTAGTATCATTAGGCTACAAACCCGCGCAAGCGAGTAAAGCGGTTATAACAGCTTATTCAGACGGCATGACCAGCGAAGTATTAATTAAAGCCGCGCTAAAATCGATGCTTTAACTCCGGTATTTAATTGCTTAATTAAAGAGATATAAATGATAGAAGCAGATCGCTTAATACAACCACAAGAATTTGAGCAAGAAGTACATATTGATAGGGCGATGCGCCCTAAAATGCTTGAAGACTATACAGGTCAAGATGATACTCGCGCCCAGCTTAAAGTGTTTATAGAGGCAGCGCTTAAACGTGAAGAGGCCTTAGATCATATGTTGATTTTTGGCCCTCCAGGTTTAGGTAAAACTACGCTGGCGATGATTGTTGCCAATGAAATGGGTGTAAATATTAAGTCTACTTCAGGACCTGTACTTGAAAAAGCGGGCGATCTCGCTGCACTACTGACAAACCTTGAACATGGTGATGTGCTATTTATCGATGAAATACACCGCTTAAGCCCAGTAGTGGAAGAAATTCTCTATCCTGCAATGGAAGATTATCAATTAGATATTATGATTGGTGAAGGACCTGCAGCACGTTCCATTAAACTGGATTTACCACCCTTTACTCTAATTGGCGCCACCACCCGAGCAGGGGCGTTAACGTCGCCTTTGCGCGCCCGTTTTGGTATTCCACTGCGTCTTGAGTTTTATAACGTAAAAGATCTTTGTACCATTGTGACTCGCTCAGCCAAAGTCATGGAATTACCCATCGATGAGCAGGGCGCCTTTGAAATTGCAAAACGCTCAAGGGGAACACCTCGTATCGCTAATCGTTTGTTAAGACGTGTTCGCGATTACGCTGAAGTAAAGCATGATGGCTTTGTAACTGCAGAGGTCGCACAAAAAGCGCTGGATTTACTTGATGTTGATTTAGAAGGCTTTGATTATCTAGACAGAAAATTATTATTAGCCATCATTGATAAGTTCATGGGCGGGCCAGTGGGTTTAGATAACCTTGCCGCAGCTATTGGTGAGGACAGAGAAACCATTGAGGATGTATTAGAGCCATTTTTAATCCAACAAGGCTTTATACAAAGAACACCACGTGGCCGAATTGCAACAGATAGAGCATATCTGCACTTTGATATCATAAAACCAGCAGTTTAATTTGTTGTAATAAAAAATGGAAAGCTAAGGCTTTCCTTTTTTTTTACTTATAAATAATGGTGCAGTACTGAATAAATATTCATTATTAACTTATCGACGAATTGTAACATTTATAAATGATTAAAAATAAAACATACCGGATGGCATAATACTCAATTGTTAAATTGTAATAACCTAACACCTGCTTGTGTTGTACTTGTTAAAACCTAATGCTATTTAATTGAGCCATACAAACAATCCTACAGATAAAATTACCTTTCATTGTTATAAATATACTTGTTTAAATAATAACCACAGTTAATAATTCTATAAAGACCCAGTACTGGTGCGGGTTACAGTGTTTTAGATCCTAAACAGATCTTAAACTGAATAAAAACTGACTAAATAAATTTTATATGGCGCAAGCTTCAATAATATTGTGTGATCATTGTCACATATATTCGTTTTGATAAGTATTAAAAATGTTATTTTTGCACTAGATGATAACACTTTATTTGATGGTTATTGGCAGTGTTATTCACTGCTAAGTAAAATAAATTCTATTTTAGCGCGATAGCTACTTATTAGTGTTAACACTTGCACTTGTAAGTTATTAACAAGATAACGGTCAAAAGTTAAAGGTTAGTGGTTTGACGAAATATCTCTGGTTATACAGTATCTAGTTCAACGCAAATTTAAATACTTATTTAATTGCGTACATAGAATAAGAAAAGATATCACCAGGGAGCTACAAATGCTTAAAAGATCTAAATTATCAAACAGCGTAAACGTCGCGTTATTAGCGTCAGTTTCAGCTGCTTCAGCCGTTTCGGTAAGTGCTTACGCAGCAGAAGAATCTGCTAACGTAGAAAGAATTGCAGTAACGGGCTCCCGTATTCAACGTCAAGATATGGAAACAGCATCGCCTGTCACCACGATTGACGCCAGTGCTATCAAAGCGGAAGGTTATAACTCTGTAGATGAAATTCTACAATCTCAACCTGCTATGGCCGGTATGGCTGCAGGTGCGACCACCAACAACGGATCTGATGGTGTAGCGCAAGTTGATTTACGTGGTATGGGTTCAAACAGAACATTAGTACTGTTAAATGGTCGTCGTATGGTGAACTCAGGATCTGGCGCAGACAGTGCAGTCGATTTGAACACTATTCCAGTTGCAATGATTGCTCGTGTTGAAATCTTAAAAGATGGCGCATCAGCAGTATATGGTTCAGATGCTATTGCTGGTGTTGTTAACATCATTACTAAAAAAGACTTTGAAGGTTTCCAGTTTGATATCAATGGCGGTGCAACTGACAAAGGTGATGGCGAGAACCTAGAGCTAAGTGCATTATATGGTTTTGATACCGGCAAAGGTAACGTGACTTTTGGTTTAGCTTACTCAGAGCGTAAAGGTGTAATGCAGGGCGATCGTGATTGGGTTGCTAAGGGTGATAGCTCTTTTATTCCTGAAGGCACTTTAGGTGGCAAACAAATTAACCCTGAGACTGGCGAATGGGGCGATCGTGAATACGGATACGATTTCACCCAAGATAGCTGGTTACAAACGCCAAATAAACGTTACAGTTTTTTTGCTAATGGTAATCACGAATTCTCAAATGACATGATTTTAAGCGGTGATATCCTCTACACTAAACGTAAATCTAATCAAATGATGGCAGCTCAACCAGCTAACTTAGATTTAAAAGTTTGTGAAGGCAATATTAAGCAAGATGACTGTATTACATTAGACGATGCAATGATTGCTGGTGGCGTTGCTGCTGATGAAGACGGCATGATCAACTACCGTAAACGTATGAATGATGTTGGTAATCGTGTTTATGAACAAGAAACAGATACCCTACGTGTATCTGCTGGTCTAGCCGGTTATTTAGATATTAATACCGGTATGGACTGGGATGTGTCTTATACCTACGGCAGTAACAAAGCTGATACTTGGGTACATAATTCAATTCACCAAGGCAACATGATAAAATCAATCAATGCGAATCAAGATGCATGGTTTGGTGGCGATCCTATGAGCCAAGAGATGATTGATGCCGTTAGCTACACAGAGCAAACTGATGGCGGTAACGATCAACATGTTATTGCTGGTGTGATCAGCGGTGAAGCATTTGATTTAGATGCTGGTGCAGTGGCTTTCGCAATCGGTGTAGAGTACCGTCATGAAAGTGGTTATTACAATCCAGATCCAGTAATTATTGCTGGTGAAGGTACTGCAGCGCAGCAAGATCCAACTGATGGCAGCTTTGATGTATTCTCTGTTTACCAAGAAGTCAGTGTTCCTTTCACTGAAAAATTAACTGGTGAGTTTGCACTTCGTTATGATGATTACTCTACTTTTGGTAGTGCTGCAACTTGGAAAGTGGGCTTAACTTATGAGGCGACCGATGATTTAATGCTTCGTACAGTAGCTGCTACTGGTTTCCGTGCGCCAAGTGTCAGCGAATTATTTGGTGGTAACTCAGGTTCATTCGACTTCCTAGATGATCCTTGGGGTAATGAGTTAGATGACCAAATTTTAGTTAATTACACCTCAGATGAAAACTTAGATGCTGAGTCGTCAGAATCCTATACTGCTGGTTTAGTTTACTCACCAAGCTATGTTGATGGTCTATCTATCACACTTGACTGGTGGAGATTTAAGATTGATAACGCGATTTCTCGTTTAGACGTTCAAGCAGGTCTAAATAACTGTTTTGCTGGTGATGTAAGTGCTTGTGAAACTTTTAATATTGGCGCTAATGGTGATTTATCTGACCTAAGTAACCCACTAACGAACGTTGGTTATCAAGATACATCAGGTATTGATTTTAACTTAGCATACAGCTTTGAAGCATTTGGTTTGGATTGGAAAATCAATAACGATCTGACTCACTTGATTAAGTTTGAGCAAGATGGCCAAAATTACACTGGTACAATTGGTGGTATGTTCGGTGGTTACGCTGAATACAAAAACAACTTCAACATAAGTGCAAGACAAGGTGATTGGAGTGTAATGTATTCGAACCGTTATATTGGCGAAATGAATGACATCAACACGGATGCTCCGATTGATTCAATTCTTTACCACAATGTTTCGGCAACGTATTTCTTCAGCGACGCAGTCTCAGCTAACATTGGTGTGAAAAACTTAACCGATGAAGAGCCACTGATGATCCCAAGTGAAAACGATGCAGGTACAGTTCCTGAAGTGTATGACACCATTGGTCGTCAAATCTACGCAGGTGTATCATTTAAGTTCTAAGCAATTAAAACTTATATGAATCCAATAAAAAGCCAGCTAACGCTGGCTTTTTTGTATTGTCACCAAGTGACAATCTTAGTTAGATAGTTATTCTAACCATTAAGCTAATTTTTTGCTGATTTTTAACCTAAGCCCTGAGTCGCTGACTTCATTTGGATGAGTTCTATTTTGTAACCATCTGGGTCTTCTACAAAGGCAATTTCGGTGCTTCCACCTGCAACAGGGCCTGGTGCGCGAGTGATATTGGCGCCAGCAGCTGCAATGGCTTCACAGCGGGCGTATATGTCTTCTTCGCCAATAGCTAAATGCCCAAAACCTGTACCCAAATCGTAGCTCTCAGTACCCCAGTTATAAGTTAATTCAACTACAGCTTGTCCAGTTGACTCATCCCCATAACCGACAAAGGCGAGGGTATATTGATATTGCTTGTTTTCTGATTTTCGTAATAATTTCATCCCCATAACTTGGGTATAAAACTCAATGCTACGGTCAAGGTTGCCGACACGGATCATGGTATGAAGAAGTTGTGACATAATATTCTCTATAATTGAATGTATGTAAGTAACTGTTCAAGCATAACAAATTTTCATCTGAGATATAAAATTGATTTCAGGTTAAAATTTACGTTTTAGTTCACAGTTTTGTTGTTAAACAATAGGAAAATAATTATTAAAAGCTAAAATTAACTTATATTCATTTGGAGACAAGATAATGACAACAGAACTAAAAATGGCTCTTGGTACCTCAGTAGTAATCGCAGTATGTTTCAGCGCATTTTTTGTATCAATGTTTTAAAACTTGCTGAAAATATTCACAAAAAACCGCTTATAGCGGTTTTTTTGTGCCTTAAATTTGACTTGGTCAAACTAAGTACCTGTTTGCTTCTTTTTATGGGTAAGTTTTGCAGCTTTAGCAAATATGTTAGCTAAGCAAGAACACAATGGTGCTGAAAACATATAAGGTATTTTTAGTTTATTAATCAGCACTAAAACAGCCAGCGGTGCTAACAGGGCAAAGATAAAACCGATAGCAAGCTGTTCGATAAAAGAGTGTATGCCTAGTTGACTTAGTAGTGCTCTAGCGGCTCCGCCTGCAACAACATGCATCAGATATATTGCCATTGAACAGCGACCTAAATAAGCAAAAAAACTTAGGTTAAATTTTGCCAGATGAATAGATAAAGAAACGATAAAACCAATTGAAATTATAGCCAGTAACAAAGACTGTATACCTCTATCACGATATTCTAATGACAGATAACCGTGAAATATCCATTGCCCTAATATGAAAGCCAAAAATAATCCGACAAGGGCTAATTTGCTATCAAGCCACTGCGTTTTTATATGCAGTGAAAAAATAATTCCTAGCGCGAAAAAAGCTGTGTTTTCAGTAATATAATTGATTATTTTATCATCTGAAATCATCGAGCTAGTTAAGTACATTATAATGCTGAAAATGCCAAATACAGCGCTGAAGCGTTGTGGTAATAAACGATATGCTAGCGTCGATAATGCAAAGATTAACAATAAAGCATATAAGAACCAAAAATGTGCTCTAGGGGCCCACAACAGTGAAAGGACGTCAGTAAAAGAGGGACTTCCATTGGTGTAGCTAGGTAAAAGTAATTCTAATGAACCTTGTAACATTGACCACAATAAGTAGGGGTAAAAGATAGTATCAATTTTACTGAAAACTAATTTTTTCGGTCCTCTTTTTTGTAATGATGTAACAAAGAATAACCCTGATAAAAAGAAAAAAAGCGGCATGTGAAAACTATAAACTAGGCTATCAGCAATTTTGTAAAAAGGAACGGGTAAGTCTATGCCCGAATGATAAATGCCACGGGCTACATGTCCATACACCACTAACATAATGCCTATTGCTTTAGCGTATTCAACCCAAGCTGTGTCTTTCTGTGTCACGAAATGTCCTTTTCTAAATGTTGTGCTTTAAACCACAAATAATTCTTGCTACGCATTGAGTATTTAGATGAATTAGCTGTAAAGGTTATGACGGATAGCTGCAAGTATCATTAGCTTATAACGATAGCAAAATAGATCATAGTATTAACATTTTATTAATACAAAAGTATTAACTGATTTGGGCGCGGGATTGTATTTACAGGATGGTATTTAACAGTTTAACCATTGCCAATTGGAAGGCAATGGTTCGTAGAGATGCTCTAATAAAAAGTACTAAAAAGATAACATTAAATGATTAATCTTCTGGGTAAACCTTATCTTTGTATTCGCAAAGGTCTTCTATCATACAGCTACCACAGCGAGGCTTGCGGGCGATGCAGGTATAGCGTCCATGTAAAATAAACCAGTGATGTACATCGACTTTAAATTCGGCAGGGGTGACTTTCAGCATTTTTTCTTCTACTTGGTCGACATTTTTACCCATGGCAAATTTAGTGCGATTTGCCATACGAAAAATATGGGTATCAACAGCGATGGTCGGCCAGCCAAATGCAGTGTTGAGTACCACGTTGGCAGTTTTACGGCCAACGCCAGGGAGTGCTTCTAATGCCTCTCGATTTTCAGGTACTTCGCCGCCATGTTGATCAATTAGCATTTTACAGGCTTTAATAACATTTATCGCTTTGTTGTTATAAAGCCCAATGGTTTTAATGTAAGTTTTTAAGCCATCAACGCCAAGATCGTAAATTCCTTGAGCTGTGTTGGCGACAGGGAATAATTTGTCAGTGGCTTTATTGACGCTGACATCGGTTGCTTGCGCCGACAGGGTGACGGCAACCAGCAGTTCAAACGGCGATGAAAAGTTTAATTCAGTTTCAGGTTTAGGGTTATTGTCCCGAAGACGGGTTAACATTTCATAACGTTTTTGTTTGTTCATCTATTAGCTAACCTTGGTAATTCTGGCGCGCGCTATGGCTTCGCTTTGTTGTTTTGGTTGTCGGCTTTCGAGTTTTGCATCAATAACATTTTTAAGGGCAATTAACAGTCCCATGGCGATAAACGCCCCCGGCGGTAACATTGCAATTAAAAAATGGCTATCGAGTTGAAATACTTGAATCGTCAGTGCGCTTGCCCAGTCACCTAACAGCAGCTCAGCACCATCAAATAAAGTGCCTTGACCAAGAACTTCACGTACTCCGCCAAGCACCACTAAAATGGCGGTAAACCCAAGTCCCATCATGAGCCCATCAAAAGCAGCGCTGCTAACATTGTTGCGTGATGCAAAGGCTTCTGCTCGGCCAATGATCACACAGTTGGTGACAATCAAGGGCAAGAAAATGCCTAAAGAAAGATATAAGCCATAGGCATAAGCATTTATTAACAGCTGAACACAGGTTACTAGTGCGGCAATGATCATCACAAACACTGGAATACGGATTTCTTTTGGAACAAAGTTGCGCACCAATGATACCAGTACATTAGAACCAACCAGCACTAGCAGTGTGGCAACACCTAAGCCTAAAGCATTAGTTACCGTAGCTGTTACAGCTAATAACGGACATAAGCCTAATAACTGAACCAATCCGGGATTGTTTTTCCATAATCCTTGCCAAGCTATTTCGCGGTAATTAGTCATGATCTCGTCCACATTGGTTTACGGTGCTATAAAGCATTTGCCTGTTGTTTTTAACATAGGTTAGGGCATTATTAATCGCTTTGACATAAGCTCTTGGGGTAATGGTAGCCCCTGTAAATTGGTCGATGTTACCACCATCTTTTTTAACGCCTAATGGTTTATCGTTTGAATTAAAAACTAACCCAGCAAAGGCTAAAACCCAGTCAGATTTTCTTAAATCAATTTTGTCACCTAAGCCAGGTGTTTCCTGATGTGCTAAGGTTCTTACGCCTAGTAGGGTGTTGTCGTTATCGACACCGATAATAAGCTTGATATCACCGTTATAACCGTCAGGGGCAATGGCTTCAATGGCCATTGCAACAGGTAAATCGCCCTGTTTAGCAATATAGGCTGATAACGATTGATCGCTGCCCAAATATGCTTCATCAATCACGGCAATACAATCGTCAGTTAATGCATTGTCATGCATTGCTTGAGGTATGATTTGTTGCAGCACGCGTGTAAGTTGCTTGCGTTGCTGGTCAATAATCCTGTCTGCAGTTAAATAGTTCACGCTTGCTACTAAACCAGTGCAACACAAAGCAAATATCGCAAGTATCAGGCCATTTCGTGTAATAATATTAGACATAATAAATCCTGTTTAATTTCCTGCTCTATGGCCGTATGAGCGCGGACGAATGTAGTAATCAATAAATGGGGCACACATATTGGCAAGTAAAACTGCAAAGGCGACCGCATCAGGGTAACCACCATAGGTTCTAATCACAAAAATAAGCACGCCTATGATAGCGCCAAATAACAATCTGCCCCGGGGACTGGTTGCAGCGGTAACAGGATCGGTCGCAATAAAGAAAGCACATAACATGGTGCCACCAGAAAACAGATGCAGTAATGGGCTAGCATGAGTACTTGGATTTAATAAAAATCCCACACCTGCACAGATAAATATCGCTAATAATATGCCAGTACTGATCTGCCAGCGGATCACCTTGAGCTTTAACATCACAAGGCCACCAAGTAAATACGCAATATTGACCCAAAGCCAGCCAACACCTGCTATGCCGTCAAAAACATTCTTCTGTAAACTTTCGGCGCTAGTTAACCCCATAGATAAATCAGTTTTGAATGTGTCTAACGGTGTCGCCATAGTATGACCGTCGATGCCAAGGCGATATAAATGAATATCCACATTGGATAATTCAAATATTGAATTTAATGCTGCAATAATGCCCACATGATTGCTAGCAAGATCTGCAGGTGCAACCCATGAGGTCATTTGCACTGGAAACGAAACCAGTAACAGAACATATGCAGCCATGGCAGGATTAAAGATATTATTACCTAGCCCGCCATATAAATGCTTTACGATCACGATAGCAAAAAGACAGCCTATAACCGTCATCCACCAAGGTGTTAAGGGCGGTATGGCAACGGCAATCAATAAAGCTGTAACTAAGGCACTATTATCTGCTAAGGCTGTTTTAATTGATTTATTACGTAACTTCATTATGCAAGCTTCAGCGCTTAAGGCTGTTACTACGGCAATAATGATTTGTACCAAAGTCCCCATACCAAAGAAGTAGGTTTGGGCTAAAATACCCGGAATTAAACAGTAGGCAACACGCAGCATGACTTTATTGGTCTGCAGTGTGGTACTGACATGTGGAGATGAAGCTATTTTAAATGCCATGTTTATTCCTTTTCACTCAGCTTACGCTGATTTTCAAGCTTCTTCGCTTTTGCTTTAGCAACTGCAGCTGCAATTCGTGCTTTTTTGTCGTCAGTAGCTTCTGTTGGAGCAGGCTCTTCTTTAAGCTTTGCTGGCGCTGATACAGTTTCATTTTCAGCGTCATGTTTAGGCGCAAGTTTTTTCGCTTTGGCCTTAGCAACAGCGGCTGCAATTTTCGCTTTTTTGTCGTCAACGGGTTCTGACTTTACTTCTGTTACTTCGCTAATAACTTGCTCGTTAGCAGCTTGTTCGTTAGTAGCTTGAACAGAGGCAGAGATAACATCAGTTGCACTTGTTGCAGCTGTTGCAGCGAGCTTTTTGGCTTTAGCTCGTGCAACTGCAGCCGCAATTTTCGCTTTTCTGTCGTCAATTGGTTCTGAGGTTACTTCTGTTACTTCGCTAACAACTTGCTCGCTAACAACTTGCTCGTTAGCTACTTGAACAGAGGCAGAGATATCATCAGTTGCACTTGTTGCAGCTGTTGCTGCGAGCTTTTTGGCTTTAGCTCGTGCAACGGCAGCCGCAATTTTCGCTTTTCTGTCGTCAACTGCTTCTGACGTTACTTCTGTTACTTCGCTAACAACTTGCTCGTTAGCGGCTTGAACAGAGGCTGAGACATCATCAGTTGCACTTGTTGCAGCGAGCTTTTTGGCTTTTGCACGTGCAACTGCTGCGGCGATTTGTGATTTTTTGTCTGTAGCTGTGTTGCTAGGTTCACTGCTAGTAGTAACAGTGCTAGTAGTTACAGGCGTGTCATTAGCATCAGCTGGAACTGCACTGGCGAGTTTCTTGGCTTTTGCTCGGGCAATAGCGGCTTTAACTGCTGCACTTTTATCTGTAGTGGCACTATTGTTATTGGTTTCTGCAGCGGGTGTTGCCGTCGCTTGCTTTTTGGCTGCAATACGCGCCATTGCTTCTGCAACAGCATCTTTTTTACTGCTATCCATACCAGCTTTACGTTTTTCTGCTGCGAGTCTTGATTTTTCTTCGCGGGCACGCTTTTCATCTTCAAGGCGTTGCAAGCGGGCTTCAAAACGTATTTTAGCCTGTTCAGCTTGGAATTTTTCTTCCGCTTCATTTTTAAGCGCTGATTTGGCAATGCGATAATACTCAACAAGTGGAATATCACTGGGGCAAACATAACTGCAACAGCCGCATTCAATGCAATCTTTTAAATTAAAGCTAGCGGCCTTATCGTACTCCTGGGCTTTTGCATGCCAGAATAATTGTTGCGGTAACAACAGAGCTGGGCAGACAACAGCACATTCTCCGCAGCGGATACAGGCTTTTTCATCGACATCAGGGGCGATTTCATCACTGCTTGGTACCAATATGCAGTTTGTTCCTTTTAATACTGGAACATCAGTATTGGGCAGTGCATAACCCATCATAGGACCACCGATGATGACTTTAGCACTTATGTTATTAGTGTCTTTGACTGGCGTTTGTGTTTGCTTGAGTGCATGGGTGATCGGTGTACCGATAGGTAACCAATAGTTGCCTGGTTGTGATACTTGATTACCCGTGATGGTCACTAATCTCTCAATCAGAGGTTTACCATTTAACACAGCATCTTGAATCGCAAAGGCGGTGCCGACATTGTGCACCACAATACCTTGCTGGGCCGGAATGCTACCTGTGTGTATTTCTTTACCGGTCACAATTTGAATCAACTGCTTTTCGCCACCGGAGGGGTACTTAGTTGGAATGATGGTGATACGAGTCATTTTTGCTAAGGATTCAAAGCCTGCTAACGCCGTCTTCATCGCTGCAGCAGCTTGTGATTTGTTATCTTCGATAGCGATAATTATCCGTTGAGGTTTCAACAAATAATCGATGACTTCGATGCCTTTGATGATGTCAGTTGCGTATTCACGCATTAACACATCATCAGAGGTGATATAAGGTTCACACTCAACACCGTTAATGATCACAAGATCAATTTCACTGGCTGGATTAAGTTTTATATGACTTGGAAACGTTGCGCCGCCCATACCCGCGATGCCAGCTTGCTTAATTTTCTCAATAACTTGTTGGTTACTCAGTTCTGTCAATGTCGCAGGCAAAAATACCGCAGCAGTATCTTGACCATCAGCGGCAATGGTGCAAGTTAAACAAGGTAAACCAGAGGCATGATTACTTGCATGCTGTTCAATACTGATAATTTGACCAGATGTAGGCGCATGTACAGGAAGGTACATAAAGCCTTCACCATCAGTGAGCATTTGCCCTTTGAGTACCTGCTCGCCGACTTTTACTGTTAAACGAGCGCAATCACCGACTTGAGGCAGCGGTACTCTATATTGAGCTGCTAAGGGTAATTGGCGTACAGCTTGAGTATTAGACAGAGTCTTAAGTTGTGGAGGGTGTATTCCACCTGGAGAATGCCATAAAGTCCCTTTATCAATTTGTTCTAATAAAGTTAGCACTGAGATTCCTCGTTTACATCGTTTACTTTAGCTGCTTTTGAGCTTTTAACATGATCAATATCAATAAGCGTGACTGGGATAGAAGATAATTTCCAATCCCAGTTCTTTAGGTTTTGTTCAACTGGGATCATATCAATACAGTCAACTGGACAAGGCTCTACACACAAATCACAGCCGGTACAATCTTTAGTAATAACCGTGTGCATCAGTTTACCCGCGCCTAAAATGGCATCTACTGGGCAGGCTTGAATACATTTAGTACAACCAATACATTCATCTTCTCTGATGTAGGCGACTTTTTTAACCGTTTCCTGAGCTACTTCGTTTAATGGCTCTGGATCAACTCCCATTAATGACGCAAGTTTCTCCATAGTCGCAGTGCCACCAGGCGGGCACTTATTGATGTTATCACCATTGGCAATAGCTTCAGCATATGGTCGGCAGCCTGGATAGCCACATTGACCGCATTGGGTTTGCGGCAACAGGGCTTCTACTTGATCGACAATAGGGTTTCCTTCGACTTTAAATTTAATTGAAGCGTAACCAAGAATTAAGCCAAATATTAAGGCTAAGATGGTTAGCACAATGACAGCGATTGCAATACTAGACATGATTATTTAACTAGCCCCGCAAATCCCATAAAGGCAAGCGACATTATGCCTGCGGTAATCATGGCAATAGCACCACCTTTAAAAGGTAAAGGCACGTCAGCCGCCGCCAAGCGTTCGCGCATGGCTGAAAACAATACTAGTACTAAAGAAAATCCAACCGCTGCACCAAAACCATATACTGCAGATTGAATAAAGTTATGATCTTCATTGACGTTAAGTAGGGCGACACCGAGTACTGCGCAGTTGGTAGTGATGAGCGGGAGATAAATCCCTAATGCTCTATGTAAAGAGGCACTGGTTTTTTGTACTAACATTTCAGTAAATTGCACCACAACAGCAATGACCAAAATAAAGCTCATGGTTTTTAGATAGGTGATACCAAAAGGCTCAAGTAAAAATTCGTTGGTTAAGTAGCTAAGTATAGATGCTAATGTGAGTACAAAAGTTGTTGCCATGGACATACCGATGGCAGAAGCTAACTTGCTAGATACCCCCATAAAAGGGCATAGTCCAAGGAATTTTACTAATACAAAATTATTAACTAGCACTGTGCCAATTAACAGTAAGAGATAGTCTGTCATTACTACACTTTTCTATATGAGAGTTCTTTAAGAGATTAGCAGTATTATCTAAGGTTTAGGCTGGTTTAACAACGGATAAAAAAAAGGGTTATGTAAATAATAACCCTTTTTTTGAATAAAGGTCTTACATTGGTTATTTATTTATCTGTTTTCGCGATAATTTCTGGTCTGGCAATGTAATAACCTTGTAAGCCATCAACGAGTAATTTTTCAAGTGTTAGTTTCTCTTCTTGCTTTTCTACGCCTGTAGCGACCACTTTTATGCCAATTCTTTTGGAGATATCAACAATCATTCTTATGAAGAATTTATTGTTGTTGTTTTGATCAATCTTATCGCTATAACTGCTGTCAAGCTTGATAAAATCGGGTTTTACTTCCCTAAAGAATTTGAAAGATGAAAAACCTAATCCAAATTGTTGAATGGCAACCTTAACGCCAACTTTGTGCATCTCATTAACGAAGCGTTGGCTTGCATTTAAGTTCTTCTGCATACCTGATTCATTGACTTCAAAGATTAATCTTGCAGCAACACTGCGGTGGCTAGATAAAATATCTGTTAACCAAGACACAAAGACTTCATGGGTAGCAGATGAGGCACTAATATTGACGCCAAAATTACCCTTAAGGCTTGGATTGGTGCTGAGTAATTGTATGCAATGAACGATGAGCATTTTATCCAAATCGATATTTAATCGATGACGTTCAGCCATTGCGACCACACTGGCTGTGGGTAAATTGGAGCCTTCATTATTAAAGAAACGGGCAAATAACTCACGATAAACATCGACTTGATTATTACAAGGTAAGATTGGTTGTTGAAAAAACTTAACCCCTTTGCGGTTAATGAGGTCATTGATGGTTACTTTCCAGTGGTTATCGCCTAATTGTTCGTTACCGTTGAATTTTTCAAGAATATGGTATCTGTTAAGGCCAGATGTTTGCGCGATGCTGACTGCGGTATCCGCGAACACCAATAGCGCGTGAGGGTCAAACTGGTTTTCAAAAGGGACTAAACCGGCATTGGCAATATTATCGGGTTCAATGGTTTGGGCATATTCATCAAAGCTTCTTTTTAGGTTATCTAAAAATCGCTCAGACTCTTTTGTCGTAATACCATGAATAAATAATGCAAAATCACTGCTTGATACCCGGTAAAATTCATTGACTCCCATCTTAGAGCCAGCTGTTCTGATGCAAGTCGCAATTTTATTTAAATAATCATCGCCAGCTTCACGTCCTTGCAACTGGTTTATACTGGCAAGTTCAGCAGCTTTAACAATACAAAGCACGCCAAATTGCTGCTTATCTGATTTCGAAATAGATTTTATTTGATCGTCAAAGCGTCTTCGGGTTGAAAAGCCGGTGACAGCATCCTGATAAGCGGCTTTGGTAAGGGTATCATTTTTGTTATGAAAACTGTCGATGCTGGCTTTTAATTCGCCTCGGCTCTTTTCAAGAGCAATACCTATGGGTTTAAGCGAGCCTTTTAATCTTGAGGTTTCTACAGCTTGAAATGACAGACTAGAAATATTACTGATGTAATCAGATGCATACTTTATCCCTCTGCGGTGCACATGCATTAACAGCGCAAAACTCAGCATAATAACTAAATACGCTAAAATGGTCAGACTCGCTGCTTTTTCAAGGTTAACAAAGCTTGTGGTGATAACTGAACTCGTGTTTAACCGGACTTGCAGGCGAGCGTCAGCAAACGTATTAATATGACCTAATTCGATAGAAAAAATTTTATCTTCAAAGTCGGCGTCAGTTTTAGCTAACGTTCCATAGGTAAAGTTATTATCACTGTCAGTACTGTGGATGTACTGGAAAAATTGGAAGCTAAAATTTTCGCTTAATTGCTGAAAGAGTGCCTGTCCATCACTATTCCATTCTGTAATTGAATTGATTTGGTGCTTGTAATTTTCAATTGCAATATGGCCTTGGCGTTGCATTTCTTTATTTTCAAGGTCATAAATACGAAATAATAACAGACCAAAAATAACAAAAAGTACTAACTGGAAAGATTTTGATAAGCCCATGAATGATCCGTTTCCTGTCTTAAATGCTTGAGTTTAATGAGAATAATGTACTCAAGGTATTATAAACTTAAAAAAGAAATATAACTGTATTAAATTGTAATAGAAAAAGACATAAAAGGAGAGGGTTTTAAACTAAAAACGTGAGATATAACATGATGATATGCTAGAGGTAAATCTTGGCTCCCCGGACTGGACTCGAACCAGTGACATACGGATTAACAGTCCGCCGTTCTACCAACTGAACTACAGGGGA